>NZ_JBEYLC010000039.1:0-63943 GCF_040635885.1 Nocardiopsis sp. NPDC006832
TAACCCACCTACCAGGGGCTTCTTGCTGTTCAGAAGGGGTTCGGGGAGACCGGTACGGGGCTGTGACCTGCACCTTCAGGATGAAAAAGGCTCACGGCTTCGTCAACCGTGTCGCGGAACTCAAGACCCTCGACGTCCATCTCGATGATCATGACATCGGTGATTTGCGTGGGACCCTGCTCCACACCATCGTGGGCACTCCCGGAGTAGGGAAGACAGCACTGGCCCTACATTGGGCCCACCGAGTCCGGCGTCGCTTCCCCGATGGGCAGCTCTACTCCGACCTTCGGGGATATGGCACCGGCCGACCGGTCTCAGCGGACCAGATCTTGGACCGCTTTCTACTCGCACTCGGAGCGACAGCGGACGTCGTTCCACACGATGTCGATGGCAAAGCGGGTCTGTTCCGATCTCTCATCGCGGACCGTCGCATTCTCGTCATCCTGGACAACGCGGCGACCACAGCCCAATTACGTCCTCTGCTTCCAGGGACATCCACCTGTGCCGTACTGGTAACGAGCCGCGACAGGCTGTCCGGTCTGGTGGCGCTGGAGGGGGCACGACGCTTGACGGTTCGGGCTTTGGAGTCCGCTGAAGGAGTGGCCCTCTTGGAAGGGGCCGCCGCCCGGCACCGTCCAGATGATTCTCCGGAGGAAGTCGCCGAACTGGCCCGACTCTGTGGTCACCTTCCTCTAGCGTTACGAGTCGCGGCTGAACGCGCGGTGAGCCGCCCGTACATGCCCTTGGGCGACCTCCTGAGGGACCTCCGGGACGAGTCCACCTTGTGGACCGTTTTGGCGAGCGAACCCGAGGACGAGTCGCACGTTGTTCGTTCGGTTTTCTCCTGGTCCTATCGGCCCTTGCCTGAAGAGACGGCTGGAGTATTCCGTTCCCTGGGCCTGTACCCGGGGGTGACCTTCGGGACGAACGCGATCGCCGCACTCTGCGGAATGTCCACGACGGTGGTTCGCCATGCGTTGGACGCTCTCGTAGGAGCCCATCTGGTCGAGCAAACGGATGCCGATCTTTACCAAGTCCATGATCTGCTGCGCTCCTTCGCGTTGGACAGGGCGCGAAACGAGGATCCCGAAGAGAAGAGGCGTACCGCTTTGGAGAACTTGGCCCATTGGTACCTGTACTCCGCTGACGCCGCGGCCCGGGCCACCGACTCCCACCTGCGTCATCACGATCTGGGTGGGGTTCCGAGGCCGGAGACGGAGGTGCCCACCTTCTCTGGTCACCAGGATGCGCTTCGCTGGTTCGATCGTGAGTCCCTGAACATGTCCGCACTCGTGGAGGCCACGGCCGAAGCCGGACTGGACGCGCTCACTTGGCGGTTTCCCGTCATCCTGCGCCATGTGTACGTCTTCTACGCCTGCGGCTCCGAGTGGGAACGAATGATCGAATCGGGGATGATCGCGGCCACTCGCGAGAGGAACAGGGAAGCAGAGGCCGATCTACTCGAAGCATCGGGCATGGCCTGTGTGCAAGGCCATCGCTACCCGGAGGGTTTGGAACGCCACCGCCGGGCCCATGAGCTCAGGCGAACGATGAAGGATGAATTCGGAGTGGCGATGTCCCTCAACGCCATCGGAATCGTCCATCTGAGGGTCCGACGGCTCGACCAGGCCGCACAGCACTTCCGTCGATCCCTGGAGATCCTGGAGCCGCTCTCGAAAAGAACCTGGTCGGGGATCGCTCTCGGCAATCTGGCCAGGACCCACTTGGAAGAGGGACGGTTCGAGGAGAGCTGGTCATTGGCTGAGCGGGCGGCGCGCATCCACCACGAGACCGGTAACCGGTTGAGCGAGTTCTCTTGCCTGACGACCCTGTGCGTGGCACAGAGAGAGTCGGGGCACACCGAGCAGGCGTTCATGGCGGTGCGGCTGGCTCTGGAGGTCGCCGCACAATTGGGTGGTTCGCTTCGTGAGGCACTTGCTCTGCTCGAACTCGGGATGCTGCTTGTCCGGGTCCGTTCCTGGGACGAGGCGATCGCCGCGTACCAAAGGGCGGCGGTGCTCTATCGACAGGGCGGGGACCTCATCGGTGAGGCCCGAGTGCTCGAAGCGACGGCGGATGCCCACCTGGCCATGGGACGTGCCGATGACGCGGTGCGATCCTATG
Organism: Nocardiopsis sp. NPDC006832; assembly: GCF_040635885.1. Lineage (NCBI taxonomy): Bacteria > Bacillati > Actinomycetota > Actinomycetes > Streptosporangiales > Nocardiopsidaceae > Nocardiopsis > Nocardiopsis sp. NPDC006832. The sequence continues at coordinate 2,125 of NZ_JBEYLC010000039.1, forward strand.
CCCGAGCGATCGAGGGTTATCGATCCGGCGACCATTACCGTCGGTCCCTCGCGCACTGTCTGTATCGGCTTGGTGAACTGCACCGTGACGCAGGACGAGACCACCACGCGCGGCGAGAGTATGAGGAGGCCTTGGAGGTCTTGAAGGGTTCCATCGAGGCCGATTCGTCCGGACTTCGGGAGAGAATCGAAGGCCTGATACGAAACGGCCTGACATGAAACCTGCACCAAGAAGTTCGTGTTACAAGGGTGCGATGGGGAAGACATCGCAGTCCTGCCGCGTGAAGGTGGACATCGACGCCGCACCAGGGTGATCGGAACCGAACCGATCGATGAATACCGCCCGCAGTTCACTCCACTTGGCAGCCATGTCCTCACCCATGGCATGCCGGGTCACCAGATGGTTCCGATGCGTGGTCAACAAGGTCGGGTGGTCGGAGGGCAACCGAAGCAGACAGTCCGCGACCGTCATGGCCTCCAACTGGTGTGCCTCCTCGACACGGTCGAGGTGGAACAGATCGGTGGCCAGGTTCAATGTGGCCGGTAAGCAGCTGAACGCTCCCGGGCCGTAGATGCGCGTTAGGCGTTCCAGTCCCTCTTGATCGAGTTTGAGTGCTTCGGTGTAACGACCCGCGGCCCGCAGCACGATGGCTGCGCTGAGACGAGCGGTGGCGGGAAACGGGTGCTCGTTCGGATAACGCTCGTCCAGCGGACGCATGAGCGCCTCGGCCTCACGGACCGCCTCTTCCAGGTGTTCGTCGGAGCCCGTGCCCGCCAGGTTCACCATGTTGATCACTCGGCAGTACAGCACTTGCCGGGTATCGGCGGGATGGTTGCGTCGGTACATGGTCAGAGCTCCTTGCGAGAGCTCGGTGGCCGGTCCGGTGCGGCCAAGTCTGCGGTAGGTGACGGACAGGAACATCTTTCCCTGGAGCACGTGCGGGCTGTCCGGTTGGGCCGCGGAGGTGAAGCGGTCCATGCACTCCTCGATCTGGATTCGTGCCTCCTCCAGGCGGCCCAGCAGGATGAGGTTGAGGCCGACCGACAGGCCGCTGCGCAGGGTGTGCACGTCGTTGGGGCCCAGCACGAAACGCCGGCCCCGGAAGGTGTGCTGGTCGATGGCGAGGGCGGCCTCGAACCGGCCCTGTTCCTGGAGGACCTGGCCGTAGTCGTGCGCGGCCTCCAGGGTCTGCGGGTCGGATTCGCCGTACTCGGAGCGTCGGTGTTCGAGGATGCGACGGAAGTGCCGACCCGCCTCCTCGAAGCGGCCCAGTCCGCTGAAGGAGATGGCCACCGCGCGCAGTGACTCCAGGGACTCGTCGTCACCGCCCACGCGTTCGATCTGGTCGGCGTGGATCCGCTCGGCCTCGGCCAGGGCCGTCACGTACTCGCCGTGGATGCGCCGGATCTTGTTGCGGCGCAGCCGCGCGTGCATACGGAGGGCGGGGTCGTCGGACCAGGAGTTGACGGCCTGTTCGACCAGGCTGGTGGCGTTGGAGTAGTCGCCCACCTCGGTGAGGAGGTCGACCACGTTCAGCACCAGGCCGCGCACCCGTGGATCCCGACTCAGCCAGGCCTGCGAGGCCTTCACGTGCGCGTACAGCCGGAGGTACATGGTCCGGTAGGCCGGGTCGGTGGGGTTGCCCGGGTCGCTCCGCGCCAGGATCAGGTGTGCCAGGTCCCGGTACCGCACCCGTTCGGCGTGCGGCAGGGACTCGCGGATGACCGACTGGAACAGCTCGTGCAGTTGGAGGGTGTTCCGCTCGTGGTCGAGGTAGGCGAGGTGGTGGCGGCTCATGAAGTCGAGGACTCGCCCCAGGAGTGCGTCGTCGCCGAGCAGCGCGGTGCCCGAGGGGGTCGGGCCCAGGTCACGGGGGCGGGAGAACAGGGCGCGCCCCAGGGGACGCGGCGCGAAGAACGCGCAGAGCCGGATCAGCTCCAGGACCATGTGCTCGATCTCGTGTTCTTCGCCGCCCGAGGCCAGTTCCTCGGACTGGATGCTCCATGCCACCTTGAGGGGGATCGTGTGGTCGTCCGGGCCGGAGTAGCAGAGCATCCGGTTGTAGCGTTCCTCGAACGTGTCCAGGAACTCCGCGGTGGGAACCGCCGACTCGCGCAGGAACGCGCCGACCTGGTTGAGGGTCAGGGGCAGGTATTCGAGCAGTTCGGCCAGACGTTCACCGTCCCGGGGGTCTTCGAGGCGTTTCGGGCAGACCTGGCGCAGCAGCGAGAGGCTCTCGGCGTTGGTGAGCCGGGGGACGACCTGTCCGTCGAACCGGCCCGCCGGGAGCGTCCGGGTGGTCCGACGGTGGTCGCGGGAGGTGACGAGGATGTTGCCGTCCCCTCCGGTGGGGAAGTAGTCGGTGGCCAGCCGTTCGACGTCGGTGACGTCGTCGAAGACCAGGAGCCAGCGGCCGACGGCGTGCCCGCCGGAGAGGGCGTCGCGTACGGTCTGGACGGCGCGGGGAACGTGTTCGTAGGCGACCGGCAGTCCGATGTGTTCGGCGAGCCGCAGGTAAGCGCGGTGCGAGTCGATGTCGGTGGAGGCGGGGATCCACCAGATGAGGTCGTACTCCTCCGAGTGACGGCGCGCGTACTCGGTGGCGATGCGGCTCTTGCCGACACCGCTTCCCCCACCGATCAGGAACCGGGATCCGGGCCGGGAGAAGACCTCGTGGATCTGCTCCAGAATGGCCTCCCTACCGGTGAAGTGCGGGTTGGCGCGGGGAACCCCGCCGATCACCGGGAGACGGGTGGTGTCCCTCTTCCGGAGGCGGCCGGTCGTCATCGGTCCACCAGCTTTCTCATATGGCGCTGAGCGAGGGGCCCGGCGACGCGGGCCGGGGATGACCGTTCACCGGGGACTCTCGGACGGTCACGGGTCGAGCACACGGATGGGGCGGGCCGGGTCGGGCCCGGTGCCCGAGGCGAGTCCCGAGAGGGATACGCGGTGCGCGCGCGGCCGCGAGGATGTGCGCGCGCAGGGGTCTCCCGCGGTGAGGAGGGCGTGCCCGGGGCATGGTGGGGGGACGTGCGGTGTCCGTCCACCGCCCGCGTGATCCGTGACCCTGGGGGTCCGGGGCACCGGTTCATGGCGTGATCCCCATGCCTCGCGTGACGACGGGTCCGGTGGACATGAAGACCATCACCGGACCGGGCGGGTTTCCCGCTGTGGGTGGACGGGGCCGACAGCGGGCGCTTGGTCCCAGGCTAGGTTCTGCCTTCGTTTCTGTCGATAGTTGTCCACAGCCTGTGGACAACGGTTGCCGGAACGAGTCCGCGGAAGCGAAAAACCGGCCTGAACGCGCGTTTTTGCCACGTGAAAAAGGAGATGTGGTGCCATCCGAAAATGCGCAGGCCAGGCCATGGAAAGGAAATGGAGGGGCGGGAACTCCTACCGGGCGCGCGTCAGCCCGAAGTGGGTTCGGGTTCGTAGTTGCGCATCATCATGGAGTTGCATTTGGTGCACAGGTGGCGGGCCGACCCTGGTGAGGAGGGCTGCCAGTCGTGCTCACCGCGAGGACATATCCCCGATGGTCCGATACTGCGGGCGCGGATGGCGGCGGGCTGTGCGTCCATGCGGCAACGTTAACGCGCTCACCCCGCTTTCCACCACCCTCGGCCGTGGAAGGTCGGCCGGAGGTCCACTCCTCCCCGAAGAACGCCGAACCGGTCGGGTTCTCGGGTTTTTCCGGACAAGCGGGCCGAACGCGACCTCGCCGGTTCGGGCACGGGCCCGGAGGACCCGCCGGCCTACCTGTGTGGTCTGGAGGCGGGTACGTACGCCCTGGGCGGCCAACCGTCCACGGCGGAGGGGCCGACCCGAGCGGTCCGCCGATCGCCCACCCACAGCCCGCACGTGCCCCGGCGACCGGGCGCCCATATTGTCGTGAGGTCCCATGACCTGATGACTGGCATGTCCGATCAGACAAAGGAGATGCCCGGGCGGTGGCGGGACGGACAATTGTTCCTGGTCGAAGACTCGACGAGGTCTCGAACGGGTGTTTTTCCGCACACGGGCATTGTGGTCCAGGCGGGCCAAGGTGATGATCTGTTTGTTCCGCATAAGTTACGCATAACGGTCCGACGTTGGCGTTTTTCAGGGAAAGGAGGGGACGGTTGAACGACTCCATGATCTGGTCGATCCTGACCTTCGGTGTGTACCTCGCCGGGATGGTCGCGATCGGCCTTTGGGTCTACAAGCGCACCGTCTCACAAGCCGACTTCGTGCTCGGCGGCCGGCAGCTCAACAGCTGGGTCACCGCTCTCAGCGCCAACGCCAGTGACTTCAGTGGTTGGCTGCTGCTGGGGCTTCCCGGAGCCATCTACGTCTCAGGCCTCGGCGAGGCCTGGATCGCGGTCGGACTGGCCTCCGGTTTCGCCGGCAGCTGGATCCTTCTCGCTCCGCGGCTCCGCGTCTACACCGAACGGGTAACCGACACCCGGTCCGGCGGGGACTCCGACTCCCTCACGATCTCCTCCTTCATGGAGAACCGTTTCAACGACCCCACCCGAATGCTGCGCGGGGTCTCCGCCGTCCTGATCATCGTCTTCTACTTCTTCTACGTCGCCTCCGGCCTCGTGGCGATGGCATCACTCTTCGACATGGTCCTCGGGCTGTCACCCGTACCCGCCATCGCGGTGGGTGCGGGCATCGTGGTGCTCTACACCGTGCTGGGCGGATTCCTCGCGGTCTCCTACACGGACGTGGTGCAGGCCGTCATGATGTGGCTGGCCCTGCTCATCGTCCCGGTGCTCGCCATCTCGCTCCTAGGTGGGTTCGGCGGACTCGCGGACGGAGTCGGCGCCAAGGCCGACGGTCTGATGTCGGCATTCGGTGGAACCTCCCTGGACGCGGACCTCGGAACCTGGGTGAGCGCGGAGACCTTTGGCTGGGTCGTCGTCATCTCCGGACTCGCGTGGGGCTTCGGATACTTCGGTCAGCCGCACATCCTCGCCCGCTACATGGGGATCCGTTCGGTGAAGGACATCCCCAAGGCCGCGGTCGTCAGCGTGAGCTGGGCGGTCTCCGCCATGATCCTCGCGGTCCTGGTGGGCTTCATCGGCATCGCCTACTTCGACACCCCGCTGGGTGACCCGGAACAGGTCTTCCCGCGTTTGATCGAGGCCCTCTCCCACCCGGCGGTGGCCGGGCTCCTCCTGGCCGCCATCCTGGCCGCCGTGATGAGTACCGCCGACTCCCAGCTGCTGGTCGCCGCCTCGGCCATCACCGAGGACGTCTACAAGGGCTTCGTCAACAAGGACGCGGACCCCCGCTTCCTCATGTGGGTCAGCCGCGGCACCGTCGTGGTCGTGGCCGTGGTCGCATCCCTGGTCGCCCTGTTCGGTGACAGTTCGGTCATGGACCTGGTCGGCTACGCCTGGGCCGGGTTCGGCGCGGGCTTCGGTCCGGTGCTCCTCATGGCCGTCTTCTGGAAGCGCATGACCTGGGCGGGCGCCCTCGCCGGCATGATCGCCGGCGGCGGCATGGCCATCCTCTGGGACTTCATCGACGAGGCCTTCCTGGGATGGGGCCTGTACGCCATGGTCCCCGCGGTCCTGCTCAGCTTCGCCTGCATGCTCGTCTTCAACGGCCTGGGCAAGGTCAGCCCGCAGATGGAGGCCGACTTCGACCGTGTCGAGGCCGAGATCAAGAACGGTGGAAGGGACGAGGAACCCACCACCACCGCCTGAGTCCGTCGGGGCACCGGATCGTCAAGGTCCACAGGTCCTGTAACGAAAGGCTTCCGGGCCCGTGTCACGTACGGCACGGGCCCGGTCGCGCTCTGGCGTGGGTCGGTCCCGGAACGGTAGAACGGTGACATGTCGTCACCGACGGAACACCCGGCAGCCTGGACCCGCACCGACGTCCCCGAAGGACTGGGGCTCGGCGCCCTCCTGCCCGAGCCCGATGGTTTCCGCCTGGAGGCCGGGGAGACCGTCGTCGAGGACGAGGGGAGGTACTTCACCCGTTTCACCGTGCGAACGGACCTGGCCTGGGCGACCACGGAGGTCCGCGCCGAGGTCCTCTCCGCCGGCGGCACGGAATCGATCACCCTCCGGGCTCAAGGCGGCCACTGGAGCGACGGCAACGGTCGTGAACTGCCCGACCTGGTGGGCTGCCTCGACGTCGACGTCGCCGCCACACCGCTCACCAACACCCTCCCCATCCGCAGACTGGGCCTGAGACCGGGGGAGCACCGCGACATCACGGTCGTGTGGATCGACGTCCCCTCCCTGCGCGTCAGACGTGTTCGCCAGCGCTACATCCGGCACGCGGCCGAGGGCGGCCTGGAGTGGTACACCTACCGCGACCCCCTGCACGGCGAGTACCGGATGTCCGTGGACGGGGACGGTGTGGTGGTGGACTACGAACGCTTCGCCCGCAGGCTTCACCCGGGTTCCCCACCCCCTCGACACGTGCCCTCCCGCCAGACTCCGAGGTGACCGAAGGGTCGCCGGGATCGGGGAACGTCGAAGCGCGGACCCTGGAAACCCGCGCGTAACACGAGGCGGGCGATAATCGAGGGGAACAGCCGCAGTACATCGAGGGAGCACACGTGACCGAGACCGATCCGAGCCGGGCGCGCGACGAGATCATCCGCGACCTCGGGGTCCCCGCGGACTTCGATGTCGACGCCGAGATCGAGCGTCGTGTCGCCTTCCTCGCCGAGAGGCTCACCACGACCGGAGCGCGCGCGTTGGTGCTGGGCATCAGCGGCGGTGTCGACTCGCTCGCCGCGGGGCGGCTGTGCCGACTGGCCGTGGACCGTGCCCGTGAGTCCGGTCACGAGGCCGAGTTCGTGGCCATGCGCCTGCCCTACGGCGTCCAGAAGGACGAGGAAGACGCCGCCCGCTCCGTGGAGTTCGACGCACCCGAACGCTGCCTCACCGTGGACGTACGGCCCGCCACCGACGCCATGGCGGCCGCCCTCACCGCTTCCGGGATGAGCTACGCCGACGGCGCCGCCGAGGACTTCGTGGTCGGCAACGTCAAGGCCCGTGAGCGGATGATCGCCCAGTACGCCGTCGCCGGTGGCCTGGGTGGTCTGGTGGTCGGCACCGACCACGCCGCCGAGGCCGTCACCGGATTCTTCACCAAGTACGGCGATGGCGCGGCCGACCTGGTCCCGCTGGCCGGGCTCACCAAGCGCCGGGTACGCGCGGTCGCCGCGGCGCTCGGCGCCCCGGAGGACCTGGTCCACAAGGTGCCCACCGCCGACCTGGAGACACTCACCCCGCAGAAGCCGGACGAGGAGGCCCTCGGCCTCACCTACGAGCAGATCGACGACTTCCTGGAGGGACTGCCCGTCGACGACGAGGTGACCCGTCTCCTGGTGGGCCGTTACCGCTCCACCGCCCACAAGCGGGCCATGCCCACCGCTCCCTGACCGCCGCCGTCCCCTTCGGCCGTCGCCTTCACCGGGGCGGCCCACCGGTCGGTGGTGCCATGGTCCCGGCATCGTTATCCACAGGCCTCTGACCGGTGGGCCGCGGATCGGGTATTTTCTCACCAAGCCCTTCCGACACCCGTCCTCTCGGGTGCAAGGTAGTGCAGGCCCTACCTCGGTGGGTGGGCCTGCCGCCGCCGAGGAGGGGATCCTGCGCCATCGCGACCGAACGGCCTCCGCGCCTAGGGTCGTTTTCGACGACGCGTCATCGAGTGCCACTCGCGGTCTCACTCCAGGGCCTCCGCGGGGACGTGTCGACACCCCCTGTATCCCGGTCACCGCGACCAGCGGGCGCCTTCGTGCGCTCACCGGTCGTGCGGGACGACCAAGGAGCGACATACCGATGACCATGACCGTCGAACCCGCGGGTGGGCGACCGCCCACCACCGCAGCCGAGGCCGCCGCGCCCGCGCCCCGCACCCGCGACCGCTTCCTCGACGTACTGCGTCTGTTCGTCATGGTCCTGGTGGTGAGTCAGCACTGGTGGCTTCCGGTGCTCAGCGTGCAGACCCAGGGCGAATTGTCCGCGGGCAGCGTGCTCAGCTCCGAGGGCGGCTTCGCGCTCACCTGGATCTCCCAGGTCATGCCCTTGATCTTCTTCGTGGGCGGCGCCGCCAACTACTTGAGTTGGCGTTCGGCCTCGGGGCGGGGCGAGCCCGCCCGGGTGTGGTGGGCCAAGCGGCTACGCCGGCTCGCCTGGCCGGTGGTGCCCCTCGCGGTCGTGTGGATCGTGGCCTGCCACCTGATCGTCCTGAGTGGGGCGCCGGCGCAGCCGGTCCTGGTCGGCGCGGGTGCCGCGGGCATGATCCTGTGGTTCCTGGCCTCCTACGTCATCGTGGTCATGGCGACGCCGGTGCTGGTCGCCGCGCAGAAGCGGTTCGGCTGGTGGGTCCCGGCGGTGCTGCTCGCCTGCGCGGTGGTCGTGGACACGCTCCGGTTCAACTCCGGGGTCGAGTGGCTCGGTTACCTGAACGTGGCGTTCGTCTGGTTGGGCGTGCACCAGATGGGTTTCCGGTACGCGACCGGTTCGATCGGCAAGGCACAGGCCGCCGGGTTGGCCGTCGTGGGTGGCGTGGCCGCTCTGTTGCTGGCCTGGTTCGGTCCGTACTCGCTGAACATGACGGGTGTGTTCGCGGCCGAGACCTCGAACGTCGCCCCGCCCACGCTCGTCCTGGCGGCGCTGGGGGCCCTGCAGATCGGTGTCTCCGTGCTGCTGCGCGACGTGATCTCCGCTTGGGTGAACCGACCAGGGCCGGCGCGGATGATGGACCGGATCAGCCCGCAGTTGATGACCGTGTACCTCTGGCACATGTTGCCGATCAGTGTCGTCGCCGGTGTGCTGGTGTTCGGTCTGGGCATCGACACCCCCGAACCGATGACGGGTCTGTGGCTGCTGTGGGGCGTCCTCGGGATGGTGGTGTTGATCCCGCTCATCCTGCCGTTGGCACACTGGGCGGTGCGCTTCGAGGAGCCACCGCGGATGCTCAAGGGCGACCCCGGCCTGATCCGGGTGTTGGCCGCCGCGGCCCTGATCGGCGGGGGCCTGCTGGTCCTCACGGTGGGCGGTCTCGGGTTCGGGCCGCTGCCGGTGCTCGGACTGATCGCGGTCATCTGCGGTCTACTGCTCACCGCCGCCCCGCGCGCCCGGGTGCGGGAGACCGTACGCGAAGCGGTCCGCGTCTGACCACCGGGTGAATCGGCCGTCACGAGGCGTCGACGGGAATCCACCTCTTGTCCAGATTCACACCCGAACGGTGTGGCGTTGATGGGCGCGCGAGGGTAGACACGACCAATGGACCCCAGACACATCGCCTACGAACGGCACGGCAGTGGACGACCGATCGTTCTCCTGCACGGACTCGGGGACCGCAGACAGAGCTGGCGGGCCGTGGCGCCGCAGTTGGTGGCCGACTACGAGGTGGTCTCCATCGACCTGCCGGGTTTCGGTGAGTCGCCGGCGCCCTCCACGGACGAGCCCTACGACGTGCACAGCCTCGTGCGGGTGATCCGGGAGTTCTGCGCGCTGCACGGCCTCCAGCACCCGCACCTGGCGGGCAACTCGCTGGGTGGTTCGATCGCGTTGGAGTTGGGCGTGCAGGGGGTCGCCGGTTCGGTCACGGTGTTCTCACCCGCGGGGTTCTCCGACAACCTCGCCCGTTGGGGCATGCGCACCGTGGGGGTGGTCGCCAACCTGGCCACCCGTATCCCGATGCCGGTCAAGGAACGCCTGGCGGACACCCCTCCCGCCCGGGCGGCGGCCCGGGTCGCCCTGCGCGGAGACCCCTCCTCTCCGGAGGCGAAGGCCACCAGGTTCGGTGTGCAGGGGCTCGAACCCGGCGCTCCGTACGTGCGCATGGTGCCCAAGATCGCCGAGTACGACTTCGTCTCGCGCCCGATCGACTGTCCGGTCACGATCGCCTGGGGTGACCACGACCGGACCCTGCTGCCCTCCAGCGCCCGGCACGCCCACGAGCGGGTTCCGTCGGCACGCATGGTGTCGTTGCTCGGGGCCGGTCACATCCCGATGGCCGACGATCCGCTCGCGGTGGCCGAACACATCAGGTGGACCTGCAACGCCGCCGATCGGCTGGTCGCCCGGATCAGGTGAACCGGAACCCTCCCTCGGAACTGATCACCTGGCCGGTGATCCACGCCGCCTCGTCGGTGGCCAGCCAGGACAATAGCCGTGCGGGGTCGTCCGGTTCACCCAACCGGCCCAGCGCGAACATGGGCACCACCCGTTCCAGGAGTTCCCCCTCGATGTAGCCGGTCTGCACCGGGCCCGGGTTGAGAGTGTTGACGGTGATGCCGCGCGGCCCCAGCTCCGCCGCGATGGTGGGGGTGATCTGGGCCAGCGCGCCCTTGGCGGATGCGTACGCGACCTCGCCGGCCATCGGCCCGTGCATCTGCCCGGAGGTCATGAACAGCACCCGCCCGCCCGGGCGACCGTCGTGTCGGGCGGCGAAGGCCTGGGCGAGGAGCAACGGGGATCGGGCGTCTACCGCCCAGTGCCCGTCGAGCATGTCGGCGGTGATCTCGGCGAGGGTGCCGTCCCCGCCGCTGCGGGCGTGGTTGGCGACCAGGACGTCCAGGTGGCCGAACTCGGCGACGGTCGCCTCGACCACTCGCGCGGGGGCCTGGGGATCGGCCATGTCGGCTCCGATGTGCGCCACGCGGGCGTTCGGGTCACCGAGCACCGAGCGCACCCCGTCGGCCACCGCCTCGACGTCGTCGCCGCCCCAAGGCTGTGACTCGTCGTGCGGGCGGAAGTGGTGGAGCATCACGGAGGCCCCGTAGGCGGCGAGGCGGCGGGCGACCGCGTAGCCGATGCCCTCGCGTCGGCTGGCCCCGGTGACCAGGGCGACACGCCCACGGAGGGGGAGCGGGTCACGGTTGAGCGGTGAGAGGGGGATCGGTGACTGCTCCGGTTCTTCGTGGTGGGGCTGGGGCGGATGGTCCATGTTCGTCTCCTGTCGATTCGGCGGATGGGGGCACGAAGACTCATCGGTTGGCGGCACTCTGTCATCCGACCGGGGTGATCGCCATCGCTTTTCGCACGCGCGCCGCCGGTGCCGTTCCCGCCCTCGATCTCCGGCCCTCGGCCCTCGGCTTCCCGTCCCCTGCGCCCCTGGTTCCCGTCTCCGACCCCCGGTCTCCGTCCTGGCCCGCCCCGGCCATGGGAAGGGGACCGAGACCGAGACCGCGGCCGTGGGCACGACTTCCGCCTTCGGTCCGAACCACCCGGCCCCACGGTCTTTCCCGAGGTGGTCGGGGCGGGATAGCGTTGCGCGCGGAACAACTCCCCGAGGAGGCACTGGTTTGACCGCATCGACACACCCGGTCCCGGGAGGGGCCGCGTGGCTGAGGGAGCAGGAGCGAGGCCTGGTGGGCTTCGCTTCCGGGGCCGCGGTCCCGGAGGGCTTCGGCTGGTTGGACGCGAAGGGCGGGGTGGAGCCCGAACGCGCGACCGCCGCCTGGATCACCTCGCGCATGACCCACGTGTTCTCCCTGGCGCACCTGCGAGGGGTCCCCAACGCCGCCGATCTCGCCGATCACGGGCTGGCCGCCCTGGCGGGTCCGCTGCGCGACGCGGAGCTGGGCGGATGGTTCGAGGAGGTGCCGGAGGGCGGGGATCCGAGAAGTCTTCGGGAGCGCTCCCAAGCGCTGCCGGAGAAGGCCGCCTACCCGCACTCCTTCGTGGTCCTGGCCACCGCCAGCGCCGCCCACGCCGGCCGTCCGGGGGCGCGGGCCCTGCTGGACGAGGCCCTCGGCGTCATCGAGGAGAGGTTCTGGGAACCCGACGCCGCGTGCGTGCGGGAGAGCTGGGACGCCGACTGGACCACCACCGAGCCCTACCGTGGCGCCAACAGCGCGATGCACTGCGTGGAGGCCTTCCTCGCCGCGGCCGACGTCACCGGTGACACCCTGTGGACCCGTAGGGCGCTCGCGATCGCCGAGCGCCTGATCCACGGGGTGGCCGCCGACCACGACTGGCGGCTGCCCGAGCACTTCACCCCGGACTGGACACCCCTGCCGGACTACAACCGGGACCACCCCGACCACCCCTTCCGCCCGTTCGGTAGTACCACCGGGCACCTGCTCGAATGGGCCCGTTTGCTGGTGCACCTCGAACTCGCCCTGGAGCGGGCCGGTGAACCGGTGCCGGACTGGCTGCTCACCGACGCCGAACTCCTCTTCGACAACGCGGTCCGTCGCGGCTGGGACGTCGACGGGGCCGAGGGGTTCGTCTACACGCTCGACTGGCAGGACCGACCGGTGGTGCGGCAACGCATGCACTGGGTGGTGGCGGAGGCGACCATGGCCGCGTGGGTCCTGGCCGAACGCACCGGCGCGGAGAAGTACACCGAGCACCTGGACCGTTGGTGGGCCTACGCCGACCGGCACCACGTGGACCGGGAGAACGGGAGTTGGTGGCACGAGTTGGATCCGCGGAATCGGCCATCGGGTTCGGTGTGGGCCGGCAAACCGGACGTCTACCACGCCTACCAGGCGGTGCTGTTGCCCCAGATCGGTCTGTCCACCTCGCTCGCGTCCGCCCTGCCCGCCCGTGATGTCGACGGGGGTGCGGAGTGAACGAGCGGACACCCTCCCGGCTCGTGGTGGTCGGGGAGAACGTCATGGACCTGCTGCCCACCCGGCACGGCCCTCAGGCCCTGTGGGCGGCCCCCGGTGGTGGTCCCGCCAACACGGCGGTCGCCGCGTCCCGGCTGGGTCTGCCCACCCGGCTCCTGGCCCGGATCGGTTCCGACGGGTTCGGGTCGATGATCCGGGAACGCCTCCTGGGTGAGGGGCTGGATCCGGCCGGGCTCGTCGACGCGGACGAACCATCCGCCCTGGCCCTGGCCACCCTGGCCGCGGACGGGTCGGCGAACTACGACTTCCGGATGGATGACGCCGCCGACTGGCGTTGGCGGTCCGATGAGCTGCCCGAGACCCTGGAACCCGAGGTCGTCGCGGTGCACGCCGCCTCGATCGCCCTGTTCCGGGAACCCGGAGCCTCCCTCATCGAGGCCCTGCTGCGTCGCGAACACGGGCGGGGCCGGGTGACCATCACACTCGATCCGAACATTCGCGCGGCTGTGATCGGTGATCGGTCCGACGCCCGCGCCCTGGCCCTGCGGCACGCCGCCCAGGCGCACGTGGTCAAGGCCAGCGACGAGGACCTCGACTACCTCTATCCCGACCACACCCTGGAACAGGCCGCCTCGGCACTGGCGGCCCTCGGCCCGGTCCTTGTCGTGGTCACCCGGGGTGCGGAGGGCGCCTTCGCGCTCTCCCACGGGGTGTCGGCCTCGGTACCGGCCCCGAAGACGGAGGTGGTGGACACCGTCGGCGCGGGTGACTCGTTCATGGGCGCCCTCCTGCACCGGTTGGATCTGGACGGTCGGTTGGGGGATGCGCCCCGGGAACGTCTGGCCGGCCTGACGGAGGCGGACCTGGAGGCGCTGTTGACGCACGCGGCCACGGCGGCCGCGCACACGGTCACCCGGGAGGGTGCCGAGCCGCCCACGTCGGAGGAATTGAACGCCGCCTTGGCCCGGGCCACGGCCGGGTAGCGTTCGTCGGTCCCGGACCTCGGCCCCCGGCCCTCGGTCCGCACCGACCGGGGTCCGTATCGTCTTGATTCGTCGGTCACCTGATGTGGTCTGTCCGACCCGAGCCGCACCGGGCTTCGTGTGCCCGGTGCGGCCTTCTCATGGGTGGGTCCCGTTCGGTCAGCTCAGGAAGGTGATCAGCGGTTGGGCCAAGGCGCCGGCCAGCGCGGCCAGTGCGTAGCCGGTGATGAGGTGGCCGATTCGGCGACGGGGCCTGCGGTGGCTCGTCGGGCGGCGCGGGCGGTCCGACCTTCGAGGGAGCGGAGGCGGCGGCACGTACTCCCGGCGTGGGCGCGGGATCGGTAGCGGGCGGTCGAACTCGACGTCCTCGTCGGGTTCGTGAGCCGGTTTCGGGGCGGGATTCGGCTCGGGTTCGGGCTGTGCGGTGTGGTCGGGGCGCTGATCCTGCCGCCAACAGGAGCCCTCAGAGGCGGCTCGGCGTATTCGTTCGGGCAGGTCACCGCGCTCGATTCGGCGGCGTAGGCCGGGGGTGTCGGGCATCTGGGCGAGGAGTTCGCGTTCCCTGGGGGTGCGGCCCAGGGAGACCAGCGGCGGAAGCGGGTCGGCTGTGGCACCTGAGGAGGGGCGCGGAGACGGGCGGGTTCCGGGTCGGTGCGGGGTGTGGCTGAAGCGTCGGCCTCGGGGAGCGTCCAGGACCCGGCGCAGGTCCATGGGTATGGTCGCGTTGCTCATCGCACACCCCCGCAGGCGCAGGTGGTGGAGGTGCCGGCGGTAGCGGTGGGGGTGGCGGGCGTGGGATAGGCGAACTCCGCCCACAGCACCGTGCCCGACACGGCCGGTGAGGTGGGATCGGTCCAGCGCTGGGTGCCCCACTCGCTCGCCAGTTGGTGGATGAGCAGGAGGCCGCGCCCGGACTCGGCCTGTTCCCACTCTTCGATGGAGCTTCGCGCGGGCGGGCACACCGGGCGTGCGTTCAGGGGTCCGTCGTCGATGACCGACAGGCGCACGGTGGCCTGGCTCCCTATGACGATCGGGGTGGAGAGCAGGCGGACCACCGTGCCACCGGGGCGCTGTGAGCGGGAGTGCGTGACGGAGTTGGCGAAGGCCTCGCTTCGCACAGTTCGATGTCCTCGCACAGGGAGCGGGGTACCCCGGCCAGGGCGTGCAGGTCAGAGCGCAGTTCCGCCCGGAAGCGGGTGCAGGTGGAGCGGGTTCCGGGGTAGTGGCGGGCCTGCCACCGCCGCCCCGGGTAGGCGGGCGTGGGGATTTCAGGGACAATGGACATGTCGGCAACTCCTGGTTGAAGGGTTGGTTGTCGGCTGGCCCTGGCGGGTGTCTCTAGCACCTGCCAGGGCCTTCTGCATGCCCGGACACATGGAGTTTCGATCGGGCACACGAGCCTCCACATGTAGGGCGAGACCGAACTCAGCAACTGAGTTCGAGGAAGCCGATCCGACCTCGCCAAGCCCCTGACAACCTTCTGGAACCGGTGGAATACTCGTTGTAATCAGGAGACAGTGTTGCCATGGGAAAGTCAAGTAGAAGTTCCACTTAGGCTGAACCAGGCCACCAGGTTGGAACTCGGCAGACGGACGAGTCGGACTTCAAGGGCGGATTTGAGTCATGGTGACTTCAGGACCACGGGTACTACGCCTCCAACTGGGCCGTGAAATCCGGCGGCTACGTGAGGGCGCGGCGCTCACAAGAGAGGAACTCGCCAAGTCGCTGAGCTGTGGAACTTCGAAGATCAGCAAGCTCGAACTCGGCTACAGCACACTGGGCACATCCGAGTGCGACAACCTCGTCGAACTGTTCGGGTTGAGCGGCGATCAGGCGACCGTTTTTCGAGACTTGGCTGCTTCCGCCCGTAAGCGTGGCTCTTATGGCAAGGTCCTCGACTTCGCCCGTGGCTACGTGAGCATGGAGGCAGACGCCACAGATCTGAGGTTTTTCTACGAGGAACTCATCCCTGCCCCGTTCCAGACTCTTGCTTACGCCAAGGCCGTCTGTTCAACATCAGTCACCATCGCACCCGCTGATATCAACCAGGTTGTCAAAGGTCGTATGGACCGTGCTGCCGTACTCACCCAAGAAGATCCACCCCACGTAGGGCTCATCCTTGGGGAGGGGGCTCTGATGCGAACGGTCGGCGGCCCCGCCACTCTCCAGGATCAGCTACAGCACCTGTGCCAACTAGCTCATCAGCCCCATATTGACCTTCAGGTGCTCCCCTACTCCGCAGGCGAGCACGCAGCGATGGGAACCGGGTTCACACTCCTATACCTGGACGAGGTCGAATCGACCTATGTCTACCTGGAGGATCTCACCAGCTCCGACTTCTGGGACCGTCCTCAGCACACCGGTGTCTATGAACTCGTCTTCAACAAACTCCAGATGGCTGCCTTGGGCAAGCGTGAGAGCATAATTCGCATCGAGGAACAAATCAGAGAACTAGACGAAAGGGTACATTGATGCTGAAACAGGGCCAAGCGTCAACACCCTGGCACAAGAGCACCTACAGTTCCGGAGCCCACAACTGCGTCGAGGTCTCGGAAGGGCCGACCACCGGGGTCCGAGACACTAAGCACCGTGAACTCGGGGCACTCTTCTTCTCCGGTGGCGAGTGGGAATCCTTCCTCAACCTCGCCAAGCGCGACCTCGGCTAGCGAAACAGTTCGAAGCCTCGCGGGTGGAACCCTTGGGCTCCACCCGCGACTAACAGGCCCGGGTCCGCGCTGCTGCTTCACCACCACGCACGCGTGCTCCCGAACAAAGCGTGATGGCCGGAAGGCCGGAGAGTCGCCAGGCTCGATCGGGCACCGATGACCTTGTACGTAGCGCGGGTCTCGGCATCAGCAAGTTCATCTTCGCTATGACTTCTGCACCAGTGGGTATGCCAGGGCCAACCGCTGACATTTTCATGGGGGACCCGCCGGACGTCACAACATTCCGACGGTCTTCGAACATCTATGTAAGGCATGAGATGAACCAGAGCATTCCTGCGGAGAGCTGGTACAAGTCCACCTATAGCGCTTCTCAGACTGCCTGTGTGGAGGTGGCGCATGTGCCGACAGACTTCCACAAGTCCTCCTACAGCGGGGCCAACGGCAACTGTGTGGAGGTGGCTGGCACCCCTGCCTTCTCCGCTGTTCGCGACACCCAGAACCGTGAGTTGGGTGCGCTGATCTACGACCAGGCCGAGTGGAACGCTTTCCTCCACACCGCCAAGAGTGACCTGCGCTGACCGAAGGCGAGCCTCGCAAGTCGCGGGTGGAACCCTTAGTAGAAGGACTTCCCACATGAGCATGAGCCTGGAATTCCGCAAGTCCTCCTACAGCGCTGATCAGACTGCCTGTGTGGAGGTGGCGGACTGGCCAATCGGTGCCGCTGTCCGCGATACCCAGAACCGTGAGCTGGGTGCGCTGATCTACAGCCCGGCCGAGTGGAACGCCTTCCTCCACACGACCAAGAGGGACCTGCGCTGACCGGAGGTGAGCGGGAGCGCGGGCCGGGGTGAAGGCGTTGTCCACAGGCTGTGGAAACACGATGGCCGGGATGGCCCGCGCGTGGTTCTTTCGACTCCTGGGGGAGTCCGCGAACACGCACCGCTTTCCCAATGACGGCGGAAAGCTGCCGATGGTGGCATGTGTCCCATTTGTCTGTTTCGCGGGTTGGGTGTTGCCCGCACGTAACGTCTTGATAACCCGGGCGGTCGTGTTCGAGCGGTGCCCAGGGAGCTTTCGGGGGTGGATGCGGGCCGCCGACCTCTTCGAGACGAAGCGGCGGAACCACAGGTGGAGTAAGGGTTCCAAGTCCCCCAGGGTCTCTTTGTGAGGCCCGCTTTCGCTCGCGCGAACCCCCGGTTCGAGGTGGCGCGCGTGACTCGGTGCGGGGATCGGTGAAACGACCAGTGTCCCTGGTCGAACCTGCCGGAACCGGGTCCCTCTGTGCAACGGTGTGACACGTGGCACACATGTACACGGATCCCCCCGGTCCACGTCTTCGCGGACGGGACGCCGAACAGCGGACACTCGCCGACGCTCTGGGCGACGCGAGGTCCGGACGAGGTGTGTCCATGCTGTTCACCGGCGGCCCCGGCCTCGGCAAGACCACCCTCCTCGAACACGCCCGCACCATCGCCGGTGATTTCACCGTCCTGCACGTGGCCGGTGTCGCCGACGAATCCGACATCCCCCTAGCCGGACTCCACCGACTCCTCAGACCGGTCGAACCCGCACTGGATCGACTCGCGGAGGACCGACGCGCCCTCCTCCGGGAAGCCGTCACCCGAGGGGGTGTCGCCGAGTCCGACCGGTTCGCCCTCTCCACCGCCCTCCTCGACCTGGTCTCCCTGGTCGCGTCCGAGCAACCCCTCCTCATCCGCGTCGACGACGCCGACCTGCTCGACACCCCCACACTCGACGCCCTCGCCTTCACCGCCAGGCGGCTCACGGGCACCGCCGTCGCCCTCGTCTTCGCCGCCCAGGACGGGCGCGGCAAACCCACCGACACCCGGGTCGTTCCCGGCCCTACCGGCAACGGAGCCCGCGAACCCGTGGTTCACGGCGTCACCGAACACCCGCTCGCCCCACTGAGCGACCGCGCCGTCCACGACCTCCTCACCGACCGGGCCCCGGCCCACCTCGCTTCCTCGGTCCGCTCCGCCCTGGTGCGCGCCTGCCACGGCAACCCGGCCGCGCTGCTCGGGTTCCTCGGTGGACTGAGCACGGCCCAGATCCAAGGCGAAAAGGCGCTACCCGAACCACCACCCCTCCCGGTGCGGCTGAGTTCGGCGCTCCTCGCCCCGTACGTCGCGCTGCCCGAGGGCACGCGGGACGTGCTGTTGCTCGCCGCCCTGTCCGCGGACCCCCGACTCCACCTGCTCCTGGCGGCCGGCGGGCCCGACGCGACCGTCTCCGTGCTGGAGCCGGCCGAGGAACGCGGCCTGGTCGTCGTGGACGTCGACACCGTCACCTTCACAGACCCGCTGTTACGAGACACGATCCCCCAGGGCACACCCATCGGTCGGCTGCGCGCCGCTCATCGCTCCCTGGCCGCCGTCACCGATCCCGAGTTCGCGCCGGTGGAGTTCGCCCGGCACACCGCGCAGGGAGCCGAGGCCCCCGACACCGACCTGGCCGACCGGGTCGCGGTCGCCGCGCGTGGTGCCAGACGTTTGGAGGGCCCGCTGGCGGCCTCACTCACCAGCGAACGCGCCGCCGCCCTCACCCCGGAGGCGGACGAACGCGCCTGCCGTCTGTCCAGCGCCTCCCACAAGGCCTACCTCGCCGGGGACACGGGCCGGGCATCCCGGCTGCTCGCCCAGGCCAGACCACTCGCCGTCTCGGACCGACGCCGCGCCATCATCGACCTCATCGACGCCCAGCTGAAGATGCGCGACTCCAACGCCATCGACGCCGCCGAGCGCCTATTCGAGATCGGCCGTGACCTGGCCCCGCACGATCGGAACCTGGCTCTGCGCGCGTTGGCCCGCGCCGCCGACAGTGCCTCCTACGCGGGCGATCCGGTACGACACGACCGCGCCGCCGCCCTGGCGATCCGGCTGGTGCGCCCGGACGACCCCACCCCGATGCGGCTGACCGCCGCGTACCTGGAGGGGTGCAGCATCTCCTTCCGGGGCGACTACACGGGCTCCACCCCGCTGCTGCGCGAGGCGGTCCGGCTCTCCTCGGAGGTGTCCACCCCCACGGAGTTGGTGTGGGCGGGCATCTGCGGTCTGCGTCTGGGCGACGCGCCCTTCGTCCGCAGCGTGACCTCGCGCGCGGCGGAGACCGCCCGGTCCCGTGGCGAACACACCTTCGTCCCCTCGGCCCTGGCCTTCCTCGTCTTCTCCGAGTTCTGGAGCGGGCGCTTCCCGTCCGCCGCCGGGACCGCCCTGGAAGGGCTGAGGGCCTCCCGAGAATCGGGTCAGGCCATCTGGGCGACCCAGAACCTGGCGTCACTGGCGATGATCGCCGCCATCCAGGGCGACGTCGAGACCTGCCGGATCCGGGCACGGGCGGTCGCCACCCAGGCGGGGGAGAACAGCCTCGGTCTCCCCGCCGCCCTGGCCTCCTGGGCGCTGGCGGTCCTGGAACTGTCCCGAGGCAACGCCGCCGACGCCTTCTTCCGGTTGCGTTCCCTGGTGCACGCCGGCCCCGGGAACGGGCACCCCACCATGCGGTTGCTCACCGCCCCGCACTTCGTGGAGGCGGCGGTCCGCATGGGCGAGATGGAGTGGGCACGGGCCTCCCTGACCGGATACCGGGGCTGGGCCGAGTCCGTGGACAGCACGAGCGCCCTGGCCCTGGCCGCGCGCGGGGACGGCCTCCTCGCCACGGGCGAGGAGGCGACCGACCACTTCGGGACCGCCCTGGCCCTGCACCGGGCCTGCGGTGACGACGACGTCGAACACGCGCGCACCCAGCTGCTGTTCGGCGCCCACCTGCGACGGGGCCGCCTACCCGGCCGGGCCCGCGAACACCTGTACAACGCCCTGGAGACCTTCGAACGTTTCGGGGCGCGGCTGTGGGTCCGACAGACCCGCGCCGAGCTGCGCGCCATCGGCACCTCCGAACGCGGACCCGAGACCCCTCCCACCGGTGAGCTGACCGCGCAACAACAGCAGATCGCCCGGTTGGTCGCGGAAGGCGCCACCAACCGTGAGGTGGCCGCGCACATGTTCATCAGCCCGCGCACCGTGGAGCACCACCTGCGCGGCATCTTCCGCAAGCTCAACATCAGGTCCCGGGTGGATCTGGCCCGCCTCTTCAACTGAAGGGGGAGGCATCCCGGTCCGGACGCGATGGGGCGGACGGATCACCGTAACGTGCCGACCGGTCGGTACGTCCGGCCCGTCACCAGAAAGGCAGTCATGGAAACGACAGCACCGGAACACCTCCTGAGAGCGGACGGGGTGACCGTGCGCTTCGGAGGCCTCACCGCGCTCGACGACGTCGGACTCCACGTCGCACCGGGCTCCGTCGTCGGACTCATCGGCCCCAACGGTGCGGGCAAGACCACCCTGTTCAACGTCCTGTCCGGGGTCCTGCGCCCCACGGCCGGGACCATCTCCTGGAAGGGGGAACCACCGCCCGGACGCCGGACCCACCACCTGGCCAAGGCCGGCATCGCCCGCACCTTCCAGGGACTCAACCTCTTCCCGATGATGCCCGTGATCGCGAACGTCATGGTCGGTGCGGACCGGCTCGCGGGCGGTGGCCCGTTCTCCCTGATCAGCGGGCTCGGACGACACCACAAGGACGAGAGGGAGCTCCGCGAGCGGGCCTTGGCGACCCTCGAACGGTTCGGTATCGCCGAGTACGCCACGCGGCTGCCCGGCACCCTCCCCTACGGCGTGCAGAAGCAGGTCGCCCTGGCCCGCGCCTGCGTGGGCGAGCCGGAACTCCTCCTCCTCGACGAACCCGCCAGCGGCCTGTCCGGTCAGCAGATGAACGCCCTCGCCGAACAGATCCGCGGCTTCAGTCGGGACATGGCGGTCGTCCTCGTCGAACACCACATGGACCTGGTCATGGACGTGTGCGACCACATCTTCGTCCTCGACTTCGGCAAGGTCATCTCCGCCGGCACCCCCGACGAGGTGCGGGCCGACCCCGCCGTCACCCAGGCCTACCTCGGCACCCCCGCGGACGAGACGCCGACCGCCGGCGGCCCTGGCGCCGACGAGCGGGGACTCAACGGAACGCGACGGAACGGAGCCGCCCGATGAGCGCCGAACCCCTCCTGTCCATCCAAGGGCTGACCGCCCACTACGGCCCCGTCCGCGCCCTCGACGACGTCTCCCTGGACGTCCCGGCCCGGGGGCTCTGCGCGGTGCTCGGCGCCAACGGCGCGGGCAAGACCACCCTGCTGCGCACCCTCACCGGACTGCATCGCGCCACCTCCGGCCGGGTCCTGCTCGAAGGCGAGGACATCACCCGGCTGCCGACCGAGAAGGTCATCACCCGCGGGCTGGCCCACGTGCCCGAGGGCGGTGGGGTCATCGTCGAACTCACCGTCGAGGAGAACCTGCGCCTGGGCTCCCTGTGGCGCTCGGACCGGCGTGACCGAACGACGTTCGACCAGGTCCTAGAGCTCTTCCCGCCCCTGGCGGAACGCCGGAACAAGTCCGCGAGCACGTTGTCCGGTGGCGAACGCCAGATGCTCGCCATCGGCCGTGCCCTCATGGCCCGCCCCAAGGTGTTGTTGCTCGACGAACCCTCGCTCGGCCTCGCCCCGCTCATCACCGAGCAGATCTTCACCCTGCTGCGCGATCTGCGCGACCGTACCGGACTCACCGTCGTCCTGGTCGAACAGAACGCGGCCGGTGCCCTGTCGGTCACCGACCACGGGTTCGTGCTGAACCAGGGCGGCGTCGCCGCGGAGGGCCCCTCCGACGACCTCCTCGCCGATGACCGCACGCGCCACGCCTACCTCGGTTTCTGAGGGAGATCCCCATGACCCACTTCATCAACCTGACCCTGAACGGGTTGGCGTCCGGGGCGGCGTACGCGGCCCTCGCGCTGTCCCTGGTCATCATCTACCAGGCCACCCGGCTGGTGAACTTCGCCCAACCCGCCCTGGCGTTGGTGGCGGTCTACGCCGCCTACACCATCACCCAACTCACCGGCTCCTACTGGATCGGGTTCGCCGCCGCCCTCATCGTGGGCCTGGCCGCGGGCGCCCTCGTCGAGCGCGTCATCATCCGGCCCATCGCCAAGACCTCACAGCTCAACGCCATCATCGTCACCCTCGGCCTCCTTCTGGTGATCCAGGGCGGTGTCGGCATGACCTGGGGCAACGAACAACACGGATTCAGCTACGCGTTCAGCTACGTGGGCCGCTTCTCACCCGCGGACACCTTCGCGCTGGCGGCCGTGGGCGTCGTCGCCCTCCTGCTCTTCCTGGTGTACCGGTTCACCCCGCTGGGCCTGCGCATGCGCGCCGCGGCCTTCCGCCCGGAGGCCGCACGGCTCAGCGGGGTGAAGGTCGGTCTGATGCTCACCGCGGGATGGGGCATCGCCTCCCTCATCGGCGCCCTCGCGGGCATGCTCGCCGGGCCCCCGTTCATCTCGCCCAACGTCTTCGACGTGGTGTTCGTCTTCGGGATCACCGCCGCCGTCGTCGGCGGCCTCGACAACCCCTTCGGCGCGGTCATCGGCGGCCTGCTCATCGGTCTCGGCATGTCGTACGTGTCCGGGTACCTCGGGCCCGAGCTGGCCACCCTGTCCGCCCTCGTCATCGTCGTCCTCGTCCTGAGCGTGCGCCCCGACGGCATCCTGTCCCGGCCGACCGCGCGAAAGGTGTAGCCATGTCCCAGCCCACCGCACAGCGCGAGAAGCGCACCGCGCCCACCGAGGCCGCGGCCGTTCCCAGGCCGTCCCGCTGGGCGGCACTGCCCCTACCCGTCCGACACCTGGTCTTGGCCGCGCTCGGCCTGGCCGCCGTCACCGGGCTGCTGTTCGTCACCGGTGATCTCACCGCCCTGCGCATCGCCGCCATCGGGTACACCATGCTCGCCATCGCCGGGCTCCAACTGCTGGTCGGCGGTTCCGGGCAGGTGTCCCTCGGCCACGGCGCGTTCATGATGATCGGCGCCTACGCGATGGCCCTGCTCGTACTGCATCAGCCGATGCTGCCGATCAGCGCCAACCTCGGCATCATCGTCGTGGTGTCGATCGTCGCCGGCGTCGCGGTCGGCGCGGCCACCGCCCGCCTGCACGGGCCCTACCTGGCCGGCGCCACCCTCATCCTCGCGGTCGGACTGCCCGGACTCGCGCACCGCTTCCACGACCTCCTCGGTGGCAGCAACGGGCTCAACATCCGCACCGCCGGGGTTCCGCCCTTCCTTCAGGGCGTCCTCAGCATCAGCGAATGGCGGGCACTGGTCGTGTGGACCACCGTCGTCATCGGCCTGGCGGTGCTCGCCACCATCTCCGCCGGTCGCCTCGGCCGTCGGATGCGCGCCATCCGCGACGACGAGACCGCCGCCGCCATGGCCGGCGTCCCCGTCGGCAAGACCAAGGTGGTCGCGTTCGTCATCGCCTCCACCGCCGGTGGTCTGGCCGGTGGCCTGCAGGCCTACGTCCTGGGCACCGTCACACCCAGCAGCTTCACGCTCGTGCTGTCGCTGACCCTGCTCGCCGCGCTGGTGTTGGGCGGTATCGGCAGCCTGTGGGGTGCCCTGTGGGCGTCCATCGCCATCGTCTACCTGCAGATCTGGGCGACCGACCTGGCACGCGCCATGGAGCTGAGCCGGGACGTCGAGAACAACCTGCCCATCGTGTTCTTCGGCGTCGTGCTCATCCTCGTCCTGCGTTTTTGGCCCCTGGGTGTCCACGGGGCCCTCCAGAGCCTCAGAGCCCGCCTCCGAGCCCGCAACTCCTAACCCCCTTTCAAAGGAGAGAACCATGCGTACAAGTACCGGAACCCGGGCCCTTCTGGCTCCGGGCCTGGCCCTGGTCCTGTTCGCCACCGCCTGCACGGGCGCGGGCGAGGTCGGCGACAGCGCCGAGGTCGACCTGGACGTGTCCCCGGGCGTCACCGACGACGCCGTCGTCATCGGTACCCACCAGCCCCTGACCGGACCGGCGTCGGCCGGATACCTGGCGGTCTCCCAGGGGGCGGCGGCCGTGTTCGAGTTCGTCAACGCCCAGGGCGGGGTGAACGGGCGCGAGATCGACTACCGGATCGAGGACGACGTCTACGACCCGTCCCAGACGATCGACGTCACCCGTCAGCTCGTCATCGAGGACGAGATCTTCGCGATGGTCGGCGGTCTGGGCACGCCCACCCACAGCGGTGTCCTGGACTACCTGAACGAGGAGGGGGTGCCCGACATCTTCCCCTCCTCCGGCGCCCTGGCCTGGAACAACCCGGACGAGCACCCGCTCACCTACGGTTGGCAGACCGACTACACCAAGGAAGCGAAGATCCAGGGTGAGTACATCACCGAGAACTTCCCCGGTGAGTCCGTCGGTTACCTGTACCAGAACGACGACGTCGGAGAGGACTCCCAGGCCGGGCTCGACCAGTACCTCAGTGACGACGTCGTCGCCCGTGAGCACTACGAGTCCGAGGTCAGCGACCTGAGCGCGCAGATCGCCGAGATGGAGAGCTCCGGCGCCGAGGTCGTCGTGTGCTCCTGCATCCCGGCGTTCGTCGCGCTGGGCATGCTGGAGGCCGCGCGGATCGGCTACGAGCCCCAGTGGGTGGTCTCCAGCATCGGTGGTGACACCACGACCCTGCAGGGGCTGCTCGCGACGTTCACCGAGGGCAGCGACGCCGAGGACGTCCCGGCCGACGAGTTCCTGTCGGACATGCTGATCACCACCTACATGCCCCGGGTGGAGGACGAGGACGACGAGTGGGGACAGTTCTTCCTCTCGATCTACGACGAGTACGGCGAGGGCGACACCGTCACCAACACGCACGTCTTCGGCATGACCCAGGCCGTGATGTTCGCCCAGGTCCTCAAGTCCGCCGGCGAGGACCTCACCCGCCAGTCCCTGATCGACGCCATGGAGAGCCAGGAGTGGCAGGGACCCGGCCCGGTGCCCTTCTCCTCCTCCGAGGGTGACCACGGTGGCCACCAGGGCGTGTACGTGGTCCAGTACCAGGAGGGTGGCGCCATCGAGGTGGTCCAGGAGCCGCGTGTCACCGACCGCGAGGGCGGTGACATCGAGGAGGTCGACTTCGAGCCCCTGATGCCGGACACCCTGCCCTTCCACGACTAGTACCGACGCTCCCGAACCGACGGCGAGGGAGAACGACGAACGGCGGCCCGGAGGAGAATTCCTCCGGGCCGCCGTGATGCGGGGTCGGATGTTCACAAGCGTGGGTCAGCCGCCGTGCGGGCAGGAGTCCCGGTAGTCGGAGAAGTCCGTGCCGATCCCGGTCCTGGGCGGCGGGCACAGGAACTGCTCATACCGCTCGTCCTCGTCCACGAACCGTTTCAGCCAGGAGATGCTGTACTTGGCGATCGTGGTGTTGGAGACGTTGGGCGCGAAGTGACTCGCGCCGCGCAGCTCCAGGTAGGCCCGGTCCAGAGAACTCGGCAGGCTCTCGTACATCGGGATCGCGTGCGAGCGGACCGAGGCCGTCACGTCGTTCTCGGCGCCGACGATCAGCGTGGGCGTCTCGACGCTCGACCAGTTCTTGCTGGTGTGCCAGGGGGTGAGCGGGATCGCCGCGCGCACCTCGGGCCGGTCGTCCACCGCGGCGAGCGTTCCGCCGCCGCCCATGGAGTGCCCCATGACGGCCAGTCGGTCACCGTCCACCGTGTCGTTGACGTCGCTGTCCTCGACCAGGTAGTCGAGCGCGGCCTCGATCTGACGGCCGCGGCTGTTCGGCTGGTCGAAGCGGGTGTTGGTGTCGATGGTGAACACCACGAACCCCTGCGAGGCCAGGCGGTGCCCGTACCAGGACATGGAGGACTCGCCGGCGGTGTAACCGGGGGCGATCACCACACCGCCGAAGGTGCCCTCGCTGGTGTCGGTCGGGTAGTAGATCGTGCCCCCACCGAAGCCGCTGACCAGTGAGGAGACGGAAGTGGTGTCGGTGTCGAAGTGCCCACGGGGCGCGGTGACGCTGGACTCGGTGGGGTCCGGGCCGCGTTCGTGCGGGCTCTCGGCCAGGGCCGGGCCGACGGTGGCGCCGGCACCGATCAGCGACAGTCCGAAGACGAGGGCGGACTTCGCGGCGAGTCCGGACATCCAGGAGCGGGCCCGCGTTCTGGGGCGGGTACGCCCTTCGGGGGACGGGGGAGTTTCGGTCAGCACGTGATTTCCCTTTCTCGTGCAGCGGGAATCCGCGGCCTTTCGGTTATCGCGGATCGGGGGTTTCCCGAGGAAAGGTCAAAGGTGAGGGAATCGCCTTTCCCTTACTGGTTCTCGGGATGTGGGTTCACTATGCGGTCGATTGTGTGAACGCGCATCCGTCGAATCACCAGCGTCCGTGTGTTCCCAGTTCGAGAGGGTTGTCGGTGTTTCCCTTGGCGTGGGGTCGGGCAGGGCGGCCCGTAAGGAACCGAAGCCCAGGGGGTGAGGACGGTGCCAGGAGTCGACGAACTACCGGACACTCTGCGCCGGTCGCCGGAGAAGGCACAGCGCACGTGGATCGAGGCGCACGACAGCGCGGTCCAGGAGTACGGGGAGGGCGAACGCGCCCATCGGGTCGCCTTCGCCGCGGTCAAGCGCAAGTTCGAGAAGGTCGGTGACCGCTGGGAGCCGAAGGAGAGCAAGGGCCCCTCGGACCAGCAGGCGAAGAACCCCTCGGCGGGGCGGCGTCCCGGCTCGGACCGACCCACGGCCGGTGGTGTCGACGCCAACGCGAGCAAGGACCACCTCTACCAGCGTGCCCGCCAGTTGGGTATCTCCGGGCGGTCCCGGATGCGCAAGGACGAGCTGGTGAAGGCCCTGCAGAAGGAGAGCAACCGCAGGACCTCGGGCTCGCGGCGCTCCAGCTGAACCTCTGGCCTCGCCCACGAGCCCGAACACACGAGGGCGGCGCACCCGCGGGTGCGCCGCCCTTCCCCTTGGTCGGTCGTGTGCTCAGCTGCCCTGGATCTCGCCCCCGGTGGGCGTGAGCGTCTCGCCCGAGTAGAAGGACGAGAGCCGCTCGCTGGCGAAGAACACGTACGAGGGCGCGATCTCGTCCGGGTCCGCGGCCCGACCCATGGGATCCTGCTTCCCGAACCCCTCGCTGCCGCTTTCGCCCAGGGTGGCGGGGATCAGCGGAGTCCACACCGGGCCCGGGGCCACACAGTTCACCCGGATTCCCCGGTTCATCAACACCTTGGACAGGGACAGCGACAGGTTCATCACGGCCGACTTGCTCGACGCGTAGTCGATCAGGGAATCGTTGCCCCGCAGGCCGTTGATCGAGCCGGTGATGATGATCGATCCCCCGTCGGACATGTGCGGGAGGGCCTCCCGGATGGTCCAGAACACCCCCATCACGTTGACGTCGAAGGTCCGACGCAGCTGCTCGGTGGTCAGGTCGGTGAAGTTCTCGACCGGTGTCTGGGTGGCGGCGTGCTCCACCAGGATGTCGATCCCGCCGAGCTCCTCGACGGCCCGTCGCACCAGGTGGCCGCAGTGCGACTCGTCGGCCAGGTCGCCTCGGATCCCCACGGCCCTACGACCTTCCGCCTGCACCAGGTCGGCCGTGTGCTGGGCCTCGGCGTCCTCGCTCAGGTAACCGAAGACGGAGTCGGCGCCCTCCTTGGCGAAGGCCACCGTCACGGCACGCCCGATACCGGAGTCGCCTCCCGTGATCAGGGCGCGGCGGCCACTGAGGAGACCGCGCCCCTCGTAGTCGCGCATCTCGTCCCGAGGCTGAGGATCCATGGGTTCGGTCCGGCCCGGGTACGGCTGGCTCTGAGCGGGCGGTTGTTCGTGGTTCATGGTGTTCTCCCCTCCCACCGGCCGCCCTGCCCGACCGGTGGCGCGGCCACACATGGAGTCAGGGGGTGTGGCCCCGGACCGGAGGGTGTTTTTTCCGATCGGTGGTGTTTCCGTTGCGACCGAGCCGGTCAGGGCACTGGACGAGGGGGTTCTCATGCGAGTCGGTTACAAGCTCTTCGCCGAGGGATACGGACCTCGGGAAATCGTCGAACAGGCGGTGCGCGCCGAACGCGCCGGGTTCGACTTCGTCGAGATCAGCGACCACTTCCACCCGTGGTTGTTCAGCCACGGACATTCCGGGTTCGTGTGGTCCATGCTGGCCGCGATCGCCGAGCGGACCGAACGGATCGAGATCGTCACAGGTGTGACCTGCCCGTTCATCAGGGTCCATCCGGCGATCGTCGCGCAGGCGGCCGCGACCACCGCGCTGCTCTCCGATGGGCGTTTCACCCTGGGGGTGGGATCGGGGGAACGTCTCAACGAACACGTGGTGGGCAAGGGGTGGCCCGACGTCACCACCCGCCACGAGATGCTCCGCGAATCCATCGAGATCATGCGGCTGTTGTGGTCCGGTGGCTACCACTCCTACAAGGGAGAACACCTGACCCTGGAGGACGCCCGGGTGTTCGACCTGCCCGAACGGCCGCCACGGGTGATCGTGGCCGCGTCGGGGGCGAGGTCGGCACGCCTGGCGGCCCGGTACGGGGACGGACTCTTCGGGACCGAACCCGGAGTGGCGCTCACCGAGACCTACCGGGGCCAGGGCGGCGACGGCCCCTGCTTCGGGGAGGTCCCCTTGGCCTGGGCCGCCGACGACGGTTCCGCGCTGGAATCGGCCCGTGAGCTGTTCCGCTTCGCGCTCACCGGTTGGAAGGTCCAGTCCGAGCTGCCCAACCCGGTGAACTTCGAGGCGGCGACCTCACTGATCAGCCGGGAGGCCATGGCGGACGTGTTCGGGTACGGCCCGGATCCGGAACGTCACCTGGAGGTGGTCCGTTCCTTCGTGTCCGCCGGATTCGATCACCTGGCCCTGATCAACGCCGGGCCCGACACCGAGGGCTTCTTCGAGTTCTTCGAGAGAGAGCTGGCCGGGCCGATCCGGGACATGACGCGGACACCCGTCGGCGCATGAGGGAGGCCTCCTCCGGACGCCCCGACACCGGACGACCCGGGCCGTGCGATCACAACCCGCGCCACCAGCGGAGCAGGCGGCCCAGCAGGTCCTCCGGGGGTTCCTCCTCCTCTACCGGGACCGGCACCTGTTCGGTCCGCCGGGTCCGGAGGGCAGGAGGTTCGCTCGGTCGTCCGGGGGTGAAGGAGACGGGCAGCCGACGCAGCCCGCGCAGGAACGGGGAGTTCACCACGCTCAGTTCCTCCGGTGGCACGGCCAACCGCAGGCCGCCGAGCCGTTCCTGAAGGACGTTCACCCCGATGGAGGCCACCAACCGCCCCAGTGAGCGGGCGGGGCAACTGTGCGGTCCGGCCCCGAACACCAGGTGGGCGCGGCGCCCGCTGGCCAACCCGGTGTCGGGGTCGGGGTGGCCGCCCCGCACGCTCGGATCCCGGTGTGCGGCGTCGATACCGATGAAGAGGGCGTCGCCGGAGCGAATGCGCGCGTCACCGATCCGCATGTCCTGCATGGCGATCCGCCCGGCCAGGACCTGGAAGGGCGTGTCCGTCCACATGACGTGGTCCAGGAGATCGTGGGTGGACAGACGCGCGTCGGTGTGGGCCTCGTGCATGCGCTCGTCGGTGAGCAGCGTGCGCACGCTGTTGCCGATGAGGTGGGTGGTGGGCATGTGGCCGGCGCTGATGATGAGGGCGGCCGTATAGGCGACCTCGCTCGGGCTGAGTCCCGACCGGTGTTCGAGCATCCGGGTGACGAGGTCGGGCCCCGGGTGCTCGGCCTTGCGGGCGACCAACCCGGCGAAGTACTGCTGCATGCGCTCGACCGCCTCCTCGGCGCGGCCGGCGTCCTCACCGAACACGGTCGTGGTCAGGTCTCCGAGCATGTGTCCGTAACCGTCGGCCAGACCGAAGAGCCGGTTGAGGACCAGGACCGGCAGGGTGGCGGCGAACTCCTCGATCAGGTCGGCCTCGCCACGGATGACGAAGGAATCGACCAGTTCGTCGGCGATGTCGCGCACGGTCCCGGCCATGGCGGACATGTCGATCCCGCCGATACCGTCCATGATCGGAGCGCGCAGGCGGTGGTGCTCCTCGCCGTCCGCGAAGAGCGCGTTGGGCAGCCAGGACATCATCGGGAGGGTCTTGGCGAGGTCGATCCGGCCCTCGACCACCTCCCGCCAGCGACGGGTGTCCCGCGAGAACAGGTGCGGTTGCTGGAGCACGGTGAGGTTCTCGTGGTAGTCGAGCAGGATCCAGGCCTTGGCCCCCGGTTCCAGCTCCACCGGAGCGATGGGCCCGTGTCGTTCGCGGAGCCTGCGCCACAGGCCGTCGCGTCCACCGGGCGGAGTCGTTCCGTACAGGGGCGTGGCTTCGGCCGAATTTCCTTGGGCGAGGGCGGATATCCCGTGTTCTCCATCGGGTCGGGTCGTGTTCATCAGGGTGTACGGGCGACCGGGAATGAGGGTTCGCGGTCCCCCTTCCCTCCCTTCGAGAAGTCGTGACACTGCCGTGGTGATGGGAAGGGGGAGAGGTTGGAAAAACGGGGGACCGGTGGTCGGGGATGGGCCACCGCGGTCGTCGCATTCTAGGTTCGGCCCGGCGTCCTCACAACAGCGTCGTATTCATTTGTGGCTTTCGGTGAGAGAAAGGGCAATAGGTATTCGCCTTCGTGTTTCCGGTGCTTTAGCGCTAATCGTCCCTCCTTCGGGAAGTGTCCCCGGGGCGCGGAGGGGCGGCCGGGACGCTCCGGTGACACGGTCATCGGAGTTGGGTCGAAGTTGTCCCGAAGCCCCCTGGATTGTCAGTGGTGATCACTAATGTTTCCTGTGTGAGCGATCGATGGAGTACCGACGAAGTCTGGGCGCTGGCACCGGACGCCTCATCCCACAAGGCCGCTCTCAAGGTGGCCAAGTCCGGGTCCTGGCCCGCGAGCGGCGTGATCGCCGCCGAGGGTGGAGCGACCTCGGCGGTGTGGGGTGAGTGCAAGGGCAGTGGGTCCAAGCCGTACCTGGCCGCCGCGCACCTGGACGGGGACAAGGGCCCCGCCTACAAGTGCAGCTGCCCCAGCCGAAAGATCCCCTGCAAGCACGTCCTCGCGCTGCTGGCCCTGTGGAGTCAGGGTTCGGTGGAACCGGCGGAGGAACGGCCCGAGTGGGTCGCCAAGTGGCTCTCCGGGAGACAGACCCGAGCCGATCGCGCCGCCGGCGGGGCCGCCGCTGCGCCCGTCGATCCGAAGAAGGCCGCCGCCACCCTCAAGGCCAGGGAGGACGCGGTCGCGGTGGGCCTCGAAGAGCTGAGGGTCTGGTTGCACGACCAGGTCGACGCCGGTCTGGCCGAGGTGCCGCGTCTGGGCTACGACCACTGGGACCGCATGGCCAAACGCCTGGTGGACGCCAAGGCCTCCGGCGCCGCCTCCCTGGTCACCCAACTGCCACAACGGGGCGGTGGCGACCACTGGCCGGACCGTCTCCTGGAACGTCTGGGCATGCTCCACCTACTGGTCGACGGCTACCTGGCCAGGGAAGAGGTCGACGAACGCACCCGCGCGGTGCTGCGCGCACGAGTCGGTATCAGCACCCGTTCCGAGGACGTCCTCACCTCCGGTGAGCGCGTCCACGACACCTGGCGGGTCCTGGGCCACAACGACGGACTCACCCCCGACGGCATGCGCAGCCGTCGAACCTGGCTGCGCGGGGCCGACACCGGGCGTGTGGCCCTGGTCCTGAGCTACGCGCGAACGGGACAGACCCCGGAGTCGCCCTTCCGGTCCGGCACCGAGGCCGAGGGCGAACTCGCCTTCCACCCGGACGGGCGACGGGCGGTGCGGACCGACCGGATGACCGAACGGGCCTGCACCCCACCGACGGGCGGCGGTATCGACCAGGCCCTGGACTCGCACGCGAGGGCCTTGGCCGACGACCCGTGGTTGGAGGAATGGCCCGTGGTGCTGGAGCACGCCGTTCCGGCCCGCGCGGGCAACGGCTGGTACATGGCCGACCCGAACGGCGCCGCGCTGCCCTTGGAGACCGGAACCCTCTGGGCGGTCCTCGCCGCGACCGGAGGCCGGCCCACCACCGTGGCCGCCGAATGGTCGCCCAAGGCCGGACTGGCCCCCATGACGTTGTGGGACGACGAAGGAAGAGCCCTAGCCCTGTGAACCAGGAACCCTCGACCCCCGAACACGAGGCGGACGCCTCCGACCCCCGTGGAAACACCGGTACGGACTGGGGACGGCTGGTCTCCGCCGCCCTGGTCGGCACCGCCCGACGTACCGTGCCCACCCCGCCCGGTCTGCCCGAACGCTCCGAGAACGCCACCGCGCTGCTCGACCTCGCCGTCGTCGAGACGGTCCGCGCCAAGGCGGGGTACATCGCGCACACCGCCACCCCCATCGACCCGGACCCCTCCGACCCGCTCCCCGAGATCGGCGTGGCCGAGACACACCGTCTCGACGTCATCCTCGCCGGCCGTCCCGAACTGTTGGCCGAGTGGCTCGACCTGCTCGTCCGCTCCGGTCGGTGCGTGCCCCGCGCCCGCATCCCCGACCTGCT
This sequence comes from Nocardiopsis sp. NPDC006832, assembly GCF_040635885.1. Lineage (NCBI taxonomy): Bacteria > Bacillati > Actinomycetota > Actinomycetes > Streptosporangiales > Nocardiopsidaceae > Nocardiopsis > Nocardiopsis sp. NPDC006832. The sequence goes on from NZ_JBEYLC010000039.1 coordinate 34,736, forward strand.
CGATCGCGCGGCCCGCGACCGCAAGCTGCGGCCGGCCGTGGCCGCCGCCGTGGGAACGCGCGGTGTCTGGCTGGCCGGCTTCAACAAGCCGTGGTCCTTCATCACCGCGGAACCGATGCCCGGTGACACCTTCGACCAGCGGACCTGGGAACAGGGCACCCCGGAGCGACGCCGCCGTGCGCTGTCCGCCCTCCGAGCCCAGGACCCCGCGGCCGGCCGTGACCTGGTCCGGAAGGCATGGCCGAACGAGGGCCGTGGCGAGGTGCGCAGAGATCTCCTGGAAACCCTCGAACCCACGCTGGAACCCGAGGACGAACCGCTGCTCGACCAGGCCCTGGACGACGGCAACGCCAGCGTCCGAGGACGTGCGTTGTCCCTCCTGGTGGGGCTTCCCGACGGCGCGCACGCCCACCGGCTGCGCGGGTACCTGCGTCGTCGGCTGCGGGTGGTCCCGGACGCCCCGAACCCCGTCCACCTGGAGAACGTCGACCCCGACGAACCGGAACTCCTGCGCGACCTCGCCCTGGTCGCCGCCAAGACCCGGTCGCGCGTCAAGGACCCACGCCCCCAGGACGAACACCGCGAGCGTCACCAGGTCCTCATCACGCACACACCGCCGGACGTGTGGACCGAACTCCTCGACACCACCCCGGACGGGGTCCTCACCCGAGTCGCCGAGGACGACCTTCTGCGGGAGGCGATCATCGACGCGGTGGGCCTGCGCGGGGACGCCACCTGGGCACGAGCGGTGCTCGACCACCCGACCGTCGGATTGTCCCGAATGGTCGGTGGGTCGGTCCATGATCTACAACGACAGCGGATCCGGCAGCTGCTCGCCCCACTGCCGGTGGACGAACGGTGCGAACGGATCCGCGCGGTCATCGGGCGGACCAAGGGCAAGATCACCCTGTGCCAGGTCCTGACCGCCCTCCCCACCCCGTGGACCCGGGAACTGTCGGCTGACGTCGTCGAGGTCCTGAGCCGATCGACCGATCGTCGCAGCCCCACGGACACACACGCCCACCAGCGGCTCTGCGTGATCGCCGCCGAGTCCATGCCACCCGAACACCTGGACCTGCTTCCGGAGTCCTCGCCCAACGAGGAGGAGGCGCACGAATACCTCCGCCTCCGCGACACCCTCCGATTCCGCCTCGAAATGCACAAGGAGCTTTCGTGACCACCACCGCACTCAGCACCGACTCCGCGAGCGCGCTGCGCCCCCACGCCGAGCAGACCTACGCCGCTGAGCTGGAGGCTCTGGCCAAGGTCGACGACCGTCAGCGCCCTCCGGGCTGGCAGCTGTCCCCGTGGGCCGTCACGCGGTACCTGCTGGGCACCACCCTCGACGACGGCACCGAGATCACCCCGAAGTACATCGGTTCCCGTCGGGTCGTCGAGGTCGCGGTGGCGACCCTGGCCACCGACCGCGCCCTGCTCCTCATCGGTGTGCCCGGTACCGCCAAGACCTGGCTGTCGGAGCACCTGGCCGCCGCGATCGCCGGTGACTCCACCCTGCTGGTCCAGGGCACCGCCGGCACCTCCGAGGAGGCCGTCCGGTACGGGTGGAACTACGCCCGCCTGCTCGCGGAAGGGCCCTCCGAGGCGGCGCTCGTGCCCAGCCCCATCATGAACGCGATGGCCCGCGGGTCGATCGGTCGCATCGAGGAACTCACCCGTATGCCCTCCGACGTGCAGGACGGTCTCATCACCGTCCTCTCGGAGAAGGCCCTGCCCGTGGCCGAACTCGGCATCGAGGTCCAGGCCCGGCGCGGCTTCAACATCATCGCCACCGCCAACGACCGCGACCGCGGCGTCAACGACCTGTCCAGTGCTCTGCGCCGTCGGTTCAACACGGTGGTGCTGCCCGTCCCGGACAGCGCGGAGGACGAGGTCCGCATCGTCACCCAGCGGGTGGAGCAGCTCGGCCGCTCGCTCGAACTGCCGGAGGTGCCCACCAGCCTCACCGAGATCCAGCGCGTGGTGACGGTCTTCCGGGAACTGCGTTCGGGGGTCACCGAGGACAACACCACCAAGGTCAAGTCGCCCAGCGGCACCCTCAGCACCGCCGAGGCGATCTCGGTGATCACCAGCGGAATCGCCCTGGCCGCGCACTTCGGCGACGGGGAGCTGCGGCCCTCCGACGTGGCCGCCGGCATCCAGGGCGCCGTCGTGCAGGACCGCGTCGCCGACGGCGTCGTGTGGCGCGAGTACCTGGAGACCGTCGCCCGCGAGCGCGAGGGCTGGAACGACTTCTACCAGGCCTGCCGCGAGGTGGGCGCCTGATGGGACGCCCCCGAGTGGACACCTCCAAGGTGAGTGTCCTGGGCGTCCGCCACCACGGCCCGGGTTCCGCCCGGGCCGTGCGGGCCGCCCTGGACGAGATCAAGCCCGACCTGGTGCTGATCGAAGGGCCACCAGAGGCCGACTCCATCACCTCCCTGGTCGGTGGGCTCGAACCACCCGTGGCGCTGTTGGTGCACCTGGCCGACACCCCCAAGGCCGGTTCGGTCCGATCGCGGCAGGGCTGGGGCTTCTGGCCGTTCGCGAGCTTCTCCCCGGAGTGGGCCGCCCTGCGCCACGCCCACGACAACGACGTACCGGTGCGGTTCTGCGACCTGCCCGCGGCCCACACCATCGCCGAACGTATCGCCCGTGCCGAGGAAGCCGAGGAACGGCGGGAGAAGGCCGAGAACGAGAGGGCCGCGAGCGAGGCGGCGGAGAACGAGGAGACGGACCAGACCCCGGAACAGGCGGAGGACCCCGAGCCCGAACAGGTTCCAGAACAGGCGGAGGAACCACGGGTGCGGTTGGACCCGCTGGGGGTGCTCGCCGAGGCCGCCGGCTACGACGACGCCGAACGCTGGTGGGACGACGTCGTGGAGCAGCGCACCGACGGTGAGCCCTCGCCCTTTCCCGCGATCGCCGACGCCATGGCCGCCGTGCGCGCCGAGTCCGGACCCGAGACCGGGCGGGACGCGCGCCGGGAGGCGTACATGCGCCAGACCCTGCGCGGTGCGCTCAAACAGGGGTACGAGCGGATCGCGGTGGTCTGCGGTGCCTGGCACGCCCCGGCCCTGCGCGACCTGGGCGACTACTCGATCAAGGACGACACCGCCCTGCTCAAGGGGCTGCCCAAGGTGAAGACGGCCGCCACCTGGGTGCCCTGGACCCACGGGCGGCTCGCCTCCGCCAGTGGCTACGGTGCCGGGGTGACCGCCCCGGGCTGGTACCACCACCTGTTCACCGCCACGGATCGTCCGGTGCACCGGTGGCTCACCGCGGCCGCCCGCATGCTGCGCGAGGAAGGCCAGCAGGTGTCCTCCTCGCACGTGATCGAGGGGGTGCGGCTGGCCGAGAGCCTGGCCATCCTGCGCGGACGACCGCTCGCCGGACTCGACGAGGTCGCCGAGGCGACCACCGCCGTCCTCTGCGAGGGCGAGCAGACACGCGCCGCCCTCGTGCACGGGCGGATGGCGATCGGCGAACGGCTCGGTTCCGTGCCACCGGAGACCCCCATGGTGCCGTTGCAGCGCGACCTCATGGCCGCGCAGAAACGGCTCCGCCTCAAGCCCGAGGCCTTCGACCGCGACCTCGACCTCGACCTGCGCAAGGACGGTCAGCACGAACGCAGCGTGCTGCTGCACCGGCTCCGGCTCCTGGGCGTCGAATGGGGTGTGCCGCGCACGCCCGACGGCGGTCAACGCGGCACGTTCCGGGAGAGCTGGCGACTGCGCTGGGAACCCGAGATGGACGTGGCGCTGATCGAGGCGGCCCCGTACGGAACCACCGTGGCGTCCGCTTCCTCCGCCCGCGTGGTGGAGATCGCGGCCGACGCCGAACTGCCCACCCTCACCGCGCTCACCGAACAGTGCCTGTTCGCCGAACTGGGCGAGGCGTTGCCGGCCGTGCTGGCCACGCTCACCGACAAGGCCGCCACCGACAGCGACATCACCCACCTGATGTCCGCGCTGCCACCGTTGGCCCGCTCCACCCGGTACGGCGACGTGCGTGGAACCGACAGCGGCCACCTGCGCACGGTCGCCCAGCAGATCCTGGCCAGGGTCCGGGCCGGGTTGGCGCCGGCCGTTCGCGGGCTCGACGACGACGCCGCGGCCCGTTTCGTCAACGCCCTGGACCGTACCCACAACGCCGCCACCCTGCTCGACGACGACCTGCCGGCCTGGCTGGACACCCTCGCCGACCTCGCCGTCCGGGACAACGTGCCCGGCCGGATCGCCGGTCGGGTGAACCGGATCCTGTCCGACAGCGGACGGGTCGACGCCCCCGAGCTTCGCCGCAGGCTCGGTCTGGTGATGTCGCCGGGCACCGAACCCGCCCAGGCGGTCGCCTGGTTGGAGGGATTCCTCCAGGGCAGCGGGCTGATCCTGGTCCACGACGAAGAGCTGCTCGGCATGATCGACACCTGGCTGCTGGCCCTGCCCGAGGAGCGTTTCACCGCGATCCTGCCCCTTCTCCGTCGCACCTTCGGGGCCTTCGACGGCGCCGAGCGTCAGGAGATCGGTTCGGCGGTGACCAGGATCGACGGCGGTGGGGTCACCGACAGCCGTGAACGACGGCCGATCGACGCGAACCGGGCGGCTCCGGCCGTGGCCGCGGTACTGGGACTACTCGAAAGGAGCGGTGCGTGAACGCCACGACCAAGGCCGAGACCACCGAACGGGCCCGCCGCTGGCGGCTGGTCCTGGGACAGGAGTCCAACTGCGCCACCCTGTCCGGTGCCGATCAGGCGATGGACTCCGCCCTGGCCGCCCTGTACAACCGCTCCGGCCGTTCCTCCGGAGGCGGTCTCGGCGGATCCGGTGGCCGAGGCGCCGACCTCAGCGGTTCCGCGCCACGGGTGGCCCGCTGGCTGGGCGACATCCGCGAGTACTTCCCCTCCTCCGTCGTCCGGGTGATGCAGACCGACGCCATGGAGCGGCTCGGGCTACAGCAGATGTTGCTGGAGCCGGAGATGATGGAGGCGGTGGAACCCGACGTGCACCTGGTCGGGACCCTGCTCTCCCTCAATCGGGTGATGCCCGCGGAGGCGCGCGAGACCGCCCGGGAGATCGTGCGCAAGGTCGTCGAGGACCTGGAGAAGCGGGTCGCGCAGAAGACCCGTTCCGAGATCAAGGGCGCGATCGACCGTTCCACCAAGACCCACCGGCCCCGGCGCGTGGCCGACATCGACTGGAACGCCACCATCCGCCGCAACCTCGCGCACTACCTGCCCGAGTACAACACGGTGATCCCGCAGACCCTCATCGGCCACGGGCGTCGCAGCCAGGGAGTCCAGAAGGACGTGGTGCTGGCCATCGACCAGAGCGGTTCGATGGCGTCCTCCGTCGTCTACGCCAGTGTCTTCGGTGCGGTGCTGGCCTCCATGAGCACCCTGAAGACGTCCCTGGTCGTGTTCGACACCGCCGTCGTGGACCTCACCGAACAACTCACCGATCCCGTCGAGGTCCTGTTCGGCACCCAGCTCGGCGGCGGCACCAACATCAACAAGGCCATCGCCTACAGCCAGGGACTGATCGACCGTCCCACCGACTCGATCTTCGTGCTCATCAGCGACCTCTACGAAGGGGGCGTTCGCGCGGAGATGCTCAAGCGGGTCGCGGCGATGAGGGCCGCCGGGGTCCAGGTCGTGGTGCTGCTGGCCCTGTCGGATGAGGGCGCGCCGTTCTACGATCGCCACAACGCCGCCGCCTTGGCCGAACTGGGCGTCCCGGCGTTCGCCTGTACCCCGGACGTGTTCCCCGAGCTGATGGCCGCCGCCATCCAGGACCAGCCCCTGGACGCCTGGGTCGACAAACACCTCGACGGATAGGTTCCCCCGAACGGGGGTGGAGGCCGCGCTCGGCGGCCTCCACCGTGCTCTCCGAGCGGCTTGGGAGCGGGGTCGGAGTGGTCGATTCGGTGGTGCCGGTGTGCCCGACATCAGAGGTTCAGCACGCCAGGGGCTTTCCCCGCGGGGGAACGCGCAGATCCACGGAGGACCTCCGGCTTCCCGGCGATGCCGCCTCCCCGGACGGGCGACCGCCGAACCACGAGGCTCCTCAATCGGCGGACGCCGGTTCCATGGACTCCGGTTCGGGGCAGACGGAGTTCAGGTCGGGCACGGGGGTCAGACTCACCGAGAAGCGGGGCACCTTGGTGAGGCCGTGCTCGCGGTCCCACAGGAGGTCGACGTCGTTCGCTCCGTCGAAGTACAACACCGGCCGGTCGGTGGTCGGCGGTGGTCCGATCCGTTGGATCGGATCACCACCCGGTTCCACGCACACGACGGACGGGGTGACCCCCACGTGGCCACGCGGTTCGCCACCCTCCGAGCGGTAGTGGGCGACGTGGTCGGAACCGACCTGGGCGCCCTGTTCCAAGGGCCCCTTCATGGTGGTGAGGAGTACGTACAAGGTGGCGAGCCCGTACAGACAGACCGCGAGGATCGTCAGCAGCCGTGGAAAGAACGATGCTCCCGGGGTACCGATGTGGAAGTAGCGGAGGAGACCGAAGGCCCCCAGCGAGACGAGGAGGACAACCAGCACCGGCAGAAAACCGGCCAAGGCGAAGAGCCGGCCCGGACCACTGGTCACCACGTCCCCGGGAGAGATCCCGAACGCCTCCAGGTAGGCGTCCTGGTTGGCGGTGCTCAGGGCGATCGTGAGGGGCGGGACCAGGGCGGTCAGCCCCAAGGGGAGCCAGGTGTTGATCCGACCCTCCGGGATGTGGCGGAACATCTGCCACACCCCGAACCCACAGGGCAGGGCGAGCAGTGGGGCGACGACGACCGGGAACAGGTTCCCCTCCGGTCGCCAAGCGGCGATGTACAGGCCGAAGAGCGCCACCCCTCCCACGGCCAGGATCATGAGCGTCACGATCGGGAGGAAACGCCGGTCGTCCAGCGGGTCCCTCACCGCCGAACCCCTTCCGTCCCCCGCGGGGGGCGTGGCGCCGGGCGGGTCCGGTGGGCCCACCACCATGAGTCCATCGGGTGGTCCGGCCTCGGGGTTGCGCTTCACGAAGTCTTCCAGCATCGACCTCGCCTCGGCGAGCGAGGACGCCTGGATGGTCCCCCGGGAACGCCACGACCTCAGGACACGGGCGGGGGCCGCCAGCCATTCCCACCGGGGCATCCGGTCCCGGGGGAGCACCAGGTACCGGCGTGACGTCGACGGAGTGTGCAGCGGTCGGGCCGCGAAGGTGACCCGGACCTCCGTTCCGGACTTGGACAGTGCGTGTTGGAACTCCGCCAGGGCCGCCCGCGTGGCGCCCAGTGCCACACCGGAGACCGCGACACGCACGTCGTACCGACCCGCGCCCAGGTGCCGTGTCTGCCAGGGACGTCCACCCACCGTCGCGAGGAAGGCCGGCTCGTCCCGGGGTTCGACCTCCACCCCGATGCGCACCACGTGGTCGTAGTGCGCGGGAAGTTCGCCCGTCAACGGCCCGGGGGCGGAGGGCTCGGGTGACGCGGAAGTCCCTGGATCATGCCGGGATCGCCGTCGTCGCCGGAGGAAACACATACGAACCTCGTCTGCTGGGGGTCGTGGGGAAGCCTACGACGCCCGTGTGAGGGCCGTTTCCGCGCCTCCTCCGCGCCGGATCCGGACCCCCACCGGAAAATCCCTTGGCGAGACGACCCCGAAAGCGGTTGACTCGTGCCCATGCCGCTCACGGAAGAGCAGGCCGCCCTCTAGCGGCGGCCAGATCCTCGTAGTTTCCGACCGCCGCATCAGCGTCCTCGCCGGTGCGGTCTCTCGGGCTGCCCGGCGTCCTACTCACCACGCCGGATGTCACTCGTGAAATCACCTTCGGGTGGCGGCACCCTCGTGCTCGTCACCGTTCTGCTGTCCACTCTGACCCTGCCGTTGTCCCTGACCGGGGCCTCGGTCGCGCTGCCCGACATCCAGACGGACCTGGGGGTCGGCCTCACCTCGGCGCAGTGGGTCGTCAACGCCTACAACGCGTGTTTCGCCGCCTTCCTCGTGTGCGCCGGTTCGATCGCGGACGCGGCCGGCCGTAAACGCGTCTACGTGTTCGGGGTCGGCCTGTTCCTGGTCAGCGGCCTGCTGTGCCTGTTCGCCCCCGGCATCGAGGCCTTGGTCGCGTTGCGCGCGCTGGGCGGGGTCGGCGCCGCCGCGGCCGTCGCGGGTGGCGGGTCGATGCTGGCCCTGGCCTTCGAGGGTCCGGCTCGGGCCCGGGCGTTCGGTCTGCTCGGCACCGTCCTGGGCGCCGGCACGGCCTTCGGTCCCGCGGTCGCCGGCCTGCTGGTGGAGGCCCTGGGCTGGCGGTTCGCCTTCGCCGGCCCCGCGACGGTTGCCGGTCTGGCCCTGCTATCGGCTTCGCGAATCCCGGCGATGCGCGGCGATGGCCGTTCCGTCGACTGGTGGGGCGGAGCCCTGTTCACCGTCGCGCTGTTGTTGCTGATCGGTGGGTTGGTGGAGGGACCCGCGCGGGGCGTCGGTGTCCTGGTGGGGCTCATCGCCCTGGCGGCCGTCGCCGCGGTGGGCTTCGTGCTGGTGGAACGCCGTCGGTCGGAGCCCCTCGTGGACGTCTCCCTGTTGGCCAACCGTCGTTTCGTCGCCTACGCCCTGGCCGCGGCCACGTTCATGTCGGTGTTGGTGCCCTTGCTCGTGTACCTGCCGTCGTACCTGATCAACGTGGTCGGGCTGGGAGCCGGCACGGCGGGCCTGTGGTTGCTGTTCCTGACCGTGCCGACCCTGCTGCTGCCCACGGTCGGCGCGGAACTGGTGAACCGGCTGCCGCACGTCGCCGTGGTGGTCGGTGCCCTGCTGCTTCTGGGAACGGGGGTCCTCGGCTTCACCACCCTGGCCCCCGACGCGTCCATGTGGTCGGTCATGCTGCCGTTCCTTCTGGTCGGGTCGGGTGTCGGGCTCACCGGCGGGATGATCGACGGGCTGGGCCTGGCCGCCGTCCCGCCCGAACGCGTCGGTACGGCCTCGGGTGTCTTCAACGCGACCCGGCTGAGCCTGGAGACGGTCTCCATCGCCGTGGTCGGCGCTCTCCTGGCGGTACTGACCGGTGGCCGGTTGGCGGGTGCGGACTTCACCGAGGCGCTGCACCTGGTGGCGCTACTGCTCACCGCGCTCGTCGCGGTGGTGTCGGTCGCCGTGGTCGCCCTGACCCGGAAACCTCGGGAGCGCGAACCGGCCCGACGATGACGACCCGGGGCCCGGAACCCCGGGCCCCGGTACCGATTCCGGGAAGTACCGGGCCACGTCCGTGGATCACGAATCTTCTCGGTTTCCGTGCTGATTCGCGCGATCGGGTGGTCTCCTGGGCATGATGAAGGGGGAGTGATGGGGAGGACGCATGACCGATTGGCCGATGGGCACCTTCATGTCCAGGATCGGGGGACCCGCAGCCGAGCGGCTCCTGTCACTGGCGCCACCGCGCTACCTGCGGGCCAACCGGGTGCTCATCTCCCAAGGTGACGAGGACGAGCAGATCATGCTCCTCGGCCCACCGCCGGAAGCGCGGAATTGGGACGCGGCCTGTGTGAAGGTCACCTCGGTCATGCGCAACGGCACCGAGGCGATGCTCGGTATCCGGGTACGCGGAGACCTCGTCGGCGAGCTCAGCATGTTCCGCGGCACCGCTCCGATCGCCACGGTCACCTCGTGTTCCCCGCTGTCGGTCCGGACCTTTTCCCACTCGGTGTTCGAGGCCTTCCTGGAGGAACACCCCAAGGCCTGGCGCGCACTGATCACGATGATGGCCGAACGGTTGGAGTGGGCCGATCGCCACCGTGCCGAGTTCGTCGGTTACGAGGTGGAGGCGCGCTTGGCCCGGGTGCTCATCGAACTGGCCGAGCGTCATGGCATCCCGACCCCGAACGGGATCGACCTGGGTGTCCGCCTCTCCCACACCGACCTCGGCAAGCTCATCGGCGCGCGCACCGACGCGGTCGGCAACGCCATCCGCCGCTTCCGGTCGGAGGGGATACTGGTGTCCGGATACCGCAACGTCGTCATCGTCGACATGGAGCGGTTGAAGGGGATCTACGAGAACGCGTGAGGGATTGCGGACTGATCGGTGGTCCGGTGGTCCTGAAAGCGACACAATGACTTTCGGGCACCATGCCCCGACCCTCGCTCCACCCAGCGCCCAGTCCTCCGGCGCCCCCTCCCCGGTGGAGAAGAGCGGTTCCGGCCGCCGGAGTGGTGAGGACGGAACCATTCCGGCGGTCACCTCTCCCCTTCCTGGATCGACGCGACACTCGGGCTTAGCCTGGTGTCCCGGCCGCACCGAACAGGGAGTGTCCCGTGACAGAGACGCAGCAACGGCCCCTCATCCTGGACGCCATCGAGACCGACGCGGAGAGCCTCGGGTTCGGCATGTCCTGTGAGGAGGCGGTCGGACAGCTCCTACGGGCCCTGGCCGCGTCCAAACCCGGCGGTCGCCTCCTCGAACTGGGCACCGGAATGGGCGCGGGCACCGCGTGGCTGCTCGCCGGAATGGACGAACACGCCCGGTTGGACACCCTCGACAACGATCCCGAGCGCTTGGGTGTGGCCCGCCGACACCACACCCGGGATCCTCGGGTGACCCTCTTCGAGGCCGACGGCGGTGAGTGGCTGATCGACCGTGCCACCGACGACGGACCCGGGTACGACATGGTCTTCGCCGACACCTGGCCGGGGAAGTTCACCCACCTGGACGAAGCCCTGTCCCTGGTGGACCCGGGTGGTTTCTACGTGGTGGACGACCTGGCCCGGCAACCGCGAAACACTTCCCTTCCCGAGGACCACTGTCTGGCGGTGGAGGCCCTGATCAAGGACCTGGAGTCCCGAGCGGGGTGGGAACGGCTACCGTTGCTCGGCTGGTCCTGCGGGGTCCTCGTCATGGTCCGACGCTGACCCGATTCCCTCTGGGCCGGCTTCCGAACGGTTTCCCTGCTGCGGCCCCGGGCCGGACCGTGAGCCACCCGGGCCCGTCATTGAAGGGTTCGACCCGCCCCTTCCTCGGGTAGTAGTGGCCACCACACGAACTGTGACCCTAGGAGGAGTGGAATGGCCAAGGGCGGTTGGGAACAACTGTGGCGGAGGATCGACCGGGCCCGGCGCAGACGTGGATTCGAGCGTGAGACCTTCGTCCTCATCCTCAAGTGCGCGATCGCCTCGACCCTCGCCTACGTGGTGGGACACCTGATGGGCGCGTCCACCCAGATCGGTTTCGCCCCCTTCACCGCGCTCTTGGTCGTCCGACCCAGCGTGTACGGGTCGGCGCTCCAATCCGGTCGATACGTCGCGGCGGTGTTCGTTGGCGCCCTGATGGCCGGAATCAGTGGTCTCACCGTTGGCCCCACCATGTGGATGTTCGCCTTGGTCGTCCTAGCGGCCCTCATCGTCGGGCAGACACGCTTCTTCGGTGAACAGGGAACACAGGTCTCCGTGGTGGCGGCCTTCGCCCTGGCCGGTGGAACCGCCACCAGCCTCTCGGACCTGGGGTCACTCCTGCTGATGGTTTGCGTGGGTGCGGGTTGCGCCCTGCTGACCAATATCGTCTTGGCCCCGGCGGTGCGTTTCCGTGACGCCGAGAACGCCGTCCTGGTCTTCTCCGACAGCCTGCGTTCCCTGACCGGTGAGATAGCTGCGGGGCTGAGCCAGGGCAAGGAGGGGTTGGACCCGGATTATTGGGCTGAGACCGCGGACGGGTTCGACGGGACGGTGCGCAATGCCCAGGAGTCGATCCGTCGGCAGGAAGACCGGTTGTGGTTCAACCCACGGCGGCTCCTGTCACGTGAGGAACCGTCGCCCGCGCAGTTCGACATCTACCGTGACTGGGTTCAGGCCCTGAGCCGAGCCGCGCAGCACGTGCAGTCCCTGGTGCGCGCGCTGCGCAGCACCACACGTTCGGGCTCTCGGTTCTCCGTCCTCGACGACGCGTTCCTACGGGAACTCGCTCCGTTGCTGGAGCGGGCCTCGGAGATCTTCAGGGTCGTGCATGATCAGGAGGAACCCGAGCGCAGCACCGCCTCCGACGACCTGTGCGCGATGGTCGACGACGCCCTGCGCGAGTTGGACAGGGTCCGCGAACGTGGGCGTCGGGAGTGGGGTGATGAGCAGTGGCCGGTGTACAGCGCTCTGCTCACCGACGTCGAGCGCCTTCTTGAGGAAGTGGACCAAGGTTACGAGAACGCCGAGCGGTCCGACGATCGGTGAGCGTACTCGTGCGCCCGGTGGGCAGGGTTGCGGCATGGATCGCACATCCACGCCCATCGGATCCCGAAGAACGACGACCAACACCATCGCCCTCCTGGGCACCGTCCTTCTCGTCACCTCCTGCGCCAACGGGGAGACCCGGAACATGAGTGACCAAGAGGGCCAGACGACGGGCTCGAACGGGGCCGGAGCCCTCGACCTCGGTGAACCCAGGGACCTGGCCACGGACCTCGACGTCCCCTGGGGTGTCGACTTCCTCCCCGACGGTTCGGCGCTCGTGGCCCAGCGGGACTCCGCGGCCGTCGCCCACCTGACCCCGGACGGCGACGTGACCGAGGCCGGAACCATCGACGGGGTGGCGCACGGCGGCGAGGGCGGGCTCCTGGGGCTCGCGATCGACCCCGGGTTCCCCGACGAGCCCTACGCCTACGTGTACTACACGACCTCCTCGGACAACCGTGTCGCCCGGGTCGCCTACGACGAGGAGTCCGGGAACCTGGGCGAGACCGAGGTGATCCTGGACGGCATCCCCGCGGCGAACACCCACAACGGCGGCCGGATCGCCTTCGGGCCCGACGGCCACTTGTACGTGGCCACCGGTGACGCCCAGGACACCGACAACGCCCAGGACACCGACTCGCTCGGTGGCAAGATCCTCCGGATGACCACCGCCGGCGACCCGGCTCCGGACAACCCCTTCGACAACCACGTCCTCAGCTACGGTCACCGCAACGTGCAGGGTCTGGCCTGGGACGAGGAGGAGAACCTGTACGCCACCGAGTTCGGCCAGGACACCCTGGACGAGGTCAACCTGATCGAACCGGGCGACAACTACGGTTGGCCGATCGTCGAGGGGCCCGGCGGGGGAGAGGAGTTCACGGATCCGCTGCTCACCTGGGAGCCGGCCGAGGCCTCACCGAGTGGTGCGGCCATCGCCGGCGATTCCCTGTGGGTGGCCTCCCTGCGCGGCGCGCGACTCTGGGAGATCCCACTGACCGGTGGGGGCGAGGTCGGTGAACCGCAGGCCCACTTCGTCGACGGATTCGGCCGACTGCGCACGGTTCTGGCCCACCCCGACGGCTCCGCGCTGTGGTTGACCACCAGCAACCTCGACGCCTGGGGTTCGCCCTCCGACGGTGACGACCGTGTCATGAACGTGCCCCTGGAGTGACCCGCGGCCCTCACGACAGGGGCCGGGGCCCCACCAGGGCGGGCCTCGCCGGGGCCCGGCCCGAGGAGGGCCGGAACCGGTCAGCCGATCAGGCCGCTCGGGATGACCTCCTCGGTGAGGACACGGCGGATCTCCTCCTCCTCACCGAGGTGACCGGGGTGTTCGGCGTCCTCCCGCAGCCGGGCGCGCACGGCCGCGACCACCTCGTCACCGAGCAGTGCCCGCGCGAGCGGACCGGGCTCGATGGCCTCGTGCCAACGGCGCAGTGCGTCCAAGCGGCCGTGCTCCACCGCGTCACGGGTCATGTGGAAGAGACCGTCGACGTTGCGGTCGTAGGCGTCCTGGTCCAGCAGGTCCACGTCGACGACGGTGACCGGCCGGGGCGCGCCGCCGTCGGGGTCGGGGCGCATGTGATAGACCCGCCAGACCCGGCCGTTGGTGAGGTAGATCCACTCCGCGCCCTTGTCGACGGCCAGCCGCCGCGACACCTGGATGTTGCGCAGGTCCAGTTCCTGACCGATCCGGCACACCTCGACGGGGGCGAAGAGCGCACCGTCCAAAACGATCGCGTAGTCGACGGAGTCACCACTGGTGCGGTACTCGGTGGTCATGTCCCGGTACTTGCTGAAATTGAGTCCGACGTCGAAGAAGTCGGCGACCAGCAGCCGGGTGTCACCGTCGTTGGCGTCGCGCTCGGCGAGCTCCGCGAGGGGGCCGGCGAGCCGGTCGACCGCGGCGGCCACGCGCCCCCGGACCTCGGTCTCCCAACCCTGGGTGGTGGTGAACTCGGCGGTCCTTGTCATGACCTGGGTCTCTTCAGCGTCCATGCCGTCCGTTTCCGTGTCTGGGGTGACCCCGTCACACGGCGTTCTCCGAGGGGGCGGGGGCACGCGGACGGGGGGGAGAAACCGCTACAGATGCTACCGCCCGGTGGGCCCGCCATCGAAGGCCGAGGCCCCACCGGGCAGTGGAATCAGGTTTCTTCCCCGCTGAGGTGCCGGACGAAGGAACGGTAGTCGCGCAGGGCCAATCGCAGGACCTCGGTGTCGACGTCCTCGGCGCCGTCCCAGGCGGCACGCAGCGCCGTGCGCCGTTCCTCCAGGGCCGCGACCACCGCTTCGGCGACCTCGGCCGCCAGCGCGTCCGCCTCGGCCACGGAGGAGCGCGGATCGTCCACGAAACCGATCTGCACCTCCTTCCAACGGTCGAGGAGCCCGGAACCCTCCAACCCTTGGGGCCGGAGCCGCCAGGGCTCCCCGTCCCGTTTCGAGGGCCGCCCCGGGGAGGACGGGCGTTTCTGCGCCGCCGGGACCCGCTTACGGCGTCCCGCACCGCTCTTGGGCTCACGCTTGGGCAGGGGGTCGGGGTCCTTCACCACGGCTTCGACCTCGGTGGTGGTGGGATCGACGTGGTCGGGTGCGGGGAGCCACGGGCCGCCGTCGGCGGACGCGGGGTCCTTCGGGGGATCGTGCGGTTCCTTCGGGGTCTGCATTGGTCGTGCCTCCTGACCCGGTCGTGGAATCCTTGCGTGGTGCGCCCGCAGGGTCCAACGGGCTCCGCGCCCGGAGCCACCGGGAAGGTCGGCCCCGCTCACCGACCCTCCTCGGCGGCGTTCTCGATGGCTCGTTCACCGGCCGGAGAGGGTTCCCCACGTGGTGGGAGCCCGCCGAGCAGTGAGTCGGTGAGACCGCGGTAGGCCACGAGCGCCTCGCGCAGGCTCTCGGTCTGTTCCTGGTCGGCCTCGGCGAGGTGGCCGGCCGCGTGGGCGCGGCGGAAGTCGGCGACGGCCGTGGGGTGGTCCACGGACAGGACCTTGGCCAGGCGTTCGAACCCGTCGTCGTCGGCGGTGACGGTCGGTACGTCGGGGTAGCCCACGTCCCGCATGATGGTCTCGACCAGGCCGCGGGCGTCGTGTACGGCTCGGACGGGGTCGTCCACGAACCCCTGCTGTACGGAGGTCCACGTGTGGGTGTGGGCCCCGCGCTCCTCGTCGGTGAGTTCGCGAAGGTCGATGCCCTCGCGGTGGTCGAGTCGTCGCGCGAGGTCCCGTTCGGCGACGGCGGTGTCGCCGTGGGCCTCGACGGTGTGGTCGTACTCGGTGCCGAAGCGCTGTTTGAGCCGGGCGGTGCGCCGGGCCGGAAGGATCGAGGACCGCGCGGCGAACGCGATACCTCCGGCGAGGACGACCGCGACCACGAGCACTATCGCGATGATGACTATGGTTTGGGTCTCCACGGGGGGTACCTCCTGTGCGGCTCCTGCCCTTGAGCGCGACCACGAAACTCCGCCCGAACGGTGGTGCGGTGTTCGCGCAGGTGAGAGGGCGATCGTGAGGGGACGGTCGGTTCGGCGGGTTTGTGACCGGCCGATTTTCCGGAGCGCGCGAGGCGGTTTCGCCGTCACGCGGGGCATGGACCACGTCGAGGTGCGCGGCCCCGGGCGATCGGCCCGTCGCTCTGGGTTCTAGGGTGGCGACGTCGTTCCAACCTCTTGAGAAAGGCCCTTCGTGCCCAAGCACATGTCCGCCTCCGCCGCCCTCTCCTCGGGTCTGGCCCTGGCCCTGATGTTGAGCGGGTGCGGAGGTGATCCGGAGACGACCGAAACGGACGCGGCCGCCGCCGACGCACCCGAGACGGAAAGGGAACCGGAGGAGGGGGAGAACGATCGGCCGGAGAGAGACCTCGTCGACCCCCTGACGATCGCCCCCGAGAACCTGTGCACCGTGCTCTCCGAGGAGACCCTGGACGACCTCCTCGGAGAGGAGGACACGCGCAGCGACACACACGGGACGACGGGCATCCCCGACCCCGATGACCTGGACGACCTCGACCGGCTGCGGATGAGCTGCATGCTCGTCTCGGCGGCGGGCGGGACGATCCACTTCTCGATGGAGGTCCACGAGGGGCCCTACGTCGAAAGCACCCTCGCCTCCTACAGCGAGGAGGACGCCGACCCGGACGTCGACCTCGGTGAGTTCGCCGTCACCGGTGAGGGCGTCGGCGACGGGGCCGGGGTGACGGTCGTGGACGGCCAGGTCCTCGTGGAGGTGACCTACGACCGTATGGGCGAGGCCGACCAGGACGAACTGTCGGAGGGCGCGCTCCGGGTCGCCGAGGAGATCATGGCGTCCATGGACTGACGGCATGGCCGCGATCGCCCAGGGGCGGGTCCTACGTCCTCGATCATCGGTGGCCCGGTTCGCACCACCGTGGACCCGCCCCTGCCCCGAGCGGGCCCCGCGTCACCGCTTTCTTCGACGGGCCAACGAGGCCCCCAACGCCGGTCGGTCGATCTTGGCGTTGTGCCGACGGTCCACGGGAAGGCGCCGCACCTCGACGAACTCGGTGAGGCCCCGGGTCGACTCGTTGCGTTCCGCCAGCGCGCGCAGCTCGGCGGCCACCGTCGCGGAGTCGCGTCGGTCCTCGTCGGAGCGTTCGACACAGACCACCGCGGCGATGCTCCCCGCCCGGGGCACACCGACCAGGGCCGCCCGGTGGACGGCCGGGTGGGTGGCCAAGACCGGCTCGACCCGCAACGGCAGGAAGATCCCGCCCCGGGTGATGACCCGATGCGAACGTCGTCCGCCCAACCACAGACGGCCCTGGTCGTCGAGGTGTCCGACGTCCCCCAACCGGTGCCACACCGTGCCGTCCGGATCGGGGACCTTGTTCGCGGCGGTGGCGACCGGGTCTTGGAAGTAGTCCTCGCTGATGTGCGGGCTACGGGCGATGACCTCACCGACCTCACCGGCCGGCAGGGCCTCCACGTCACCGATGTCGGCGATGTTCCCCTCGGTCACCGGGACGATCCGGAGTTCGACACCGGGCAGGCCCGGACCCACGCACAGGCCCTCACCGCGTTCGGTGCGCTCCCAGGTCTCCTCCAACACCGTCGTTCCCGAGATCTCGCACAGGGGAAGCGCCTCGGTGGCCCCGTAGTTGGAGTACAGCTCGCCCTCGGGGCCGAGCATGTCCCGAACCGCCGCGTACAGCGGCCCCTGGACCTCGGCGCCGCCCGCGACGATACGCCGCACGCTCTCCACCGTGATCGACTCGCGGCGGGCGTGCGCCGAGAGGTTTCGCAGCAGGGCGGGCGAACCGAACATCGACCGGACGCCGCGCTCCTCGATGGTGCGCAGCAGCGCCGCCGGGTCGGCGTCGCCGGGCCCCTTCATGGTGAAGTCCATCGGGGGGACCACCACCTGCCCGCCGGCCGACAGCGCGATGATCCAGAACATCGGGAACGTGGGCATGTCGATCACGTCGCCGCCGTCACCGAGCGCCCATTGGGCGCCGACCAACTCGACCATGGCGGCGAAGTTGCGTTGGCGCAGCACCGTGGGTTTGGGCTTGCCGGTGCTGCCGGTGGTGAAGGCGATGACGGCCGGATCGCCGGGTTCGACGTCGGCGGGTTCCGGTACGTCCGGAGCCCGGTCCGACAGCAGGTCGTCCATCGACCGCACGCCCGGCCAGGCGCCGTCCACGACGAACTCCTGACGCACCGTCCGCCTGCCCCAACCGAAGAGCCGTTTGGCCAGGTGCGCGCGGGGCGTACCGAAGAACACCTCCGGGCCGATCCGGTCGAGGCACTGCCGGACCCGGCGCATGCCGTGGCTGTAGGGCTCGATGCCCACCAGCGTGGCGCCCACACGGAAGAGCGCCGTGCCCAGCACGAGCGCGTTGAAGCTCGGCGGGACCATGAACGAGCAGAGGGTGCCCTCTCGGATCCCGGTGGCGCGCAGGCCTTCGGCCAGGCGTTCGGCGCGGTCCGACAGCTCGCCATAGGTCCGCTTGCGGTGGATGAGGACACCGTCGCGCCCACTGTCGGTCTGGACCATGGCGACGCGGTCGGGGTCGGCGCGCGCCACGTCCAGGACTCGGTCGGCGACGCGGATGCGGTCGGGGGTGGTGGGGGTCGGTCCCGTCATCGGGGGCACCTCCGGGGTCATCGGGCGGGGGAGTCGACGTTGTCCAGGAAGGAACGGATCTCCTGGGTCACCGTCTCGGGCCGTTCGAGCATGGGCATGTGGCCCGCGTCGTGGACCAGGACACGGTGCTCGGAGCGCAGCAGGGCGTCGAGGCGCACCCCGGCGACCGGTGACAGGACCCGGTTGCGGGCGCCCCAGATGGTGCAGAGCGGGGGCCCGTCTGGTCCGCGCACGATGCGGTAACTGGCGGGCAGGTCCGTGAGGACGTCGGTGAGGGCCGGTGTCTGGTCGTTCCGGAGCATGCAGGCGGTCAGTTCCGGGTCGTGGTGGAGCCCGGCGCGGACACCGGCCGGACCCAACTGGAAGCGGAGCGCCAAGGGGACGGCGGCGCGGGGGACACGGATTCGACGCAGCGCCGCCCGCACCGGAGCGGTCACCGGCGACCAGGCCTCGGTGGGGGCCATGAGGATCCCGAGGCCACCGCGGCGGAACGTCGCGTCCGTCAGGGGGTTGACCATGACGAGAGCCCGCACGTTCTTCGGGTCGCGGGCGGCTACCCCGGCGGCGATGGCCGACCCCATGCAGTTGCCGATCAGCGTGACGGGGGAGAGCCCGTCGTGCCGGACGAGGGCCGCGACCAGGTCCACGTGCGCGGCGAGGTCGATCGGCTCGGGCGGCATGGGAGAGGCACCGAAGCCCGGTAGGTCGATGGCCACCACGCGGTGGTCGGCGGCGAGGTCGGCGATCTGGTGCCGCCAGATGCCGTGGGAGGTGCCGCCGTTGTGGAGCATGACGACGCCGGGTCCATCGTCGCCGGCACGTCGGACCGCGACCTCGACGCCGTCATGCCGGAACCGTTCGAGTGTGGCGTCGTCGGGTCGACTTCCGGGATCGGAGGATTTTTGCGTGCTTTCTCCCATCAGGGCCTCCATGTCGCATTTCAGAGAATGATCATTCTCTGAAATCGGAGGCTACTGGGATGTGGTGCCCGCCACAACCCCCTGTGCGGGCGGAACGGCGCCGCGCAGGAGCCAGCCCACCGACTCGACGAGTTGCTCCGGCGAGACCGCGTTCTCGTCGACCAGCCGCTGCATCGCGTACCCGTACGCCATGGCCTGCACTGCGCCGGCGAGCCGTTTCGCCACGTCGGGATCGGCCACCACACCGGCGTCGACGATGTTCGTCAAGAGGTTGGTCCGCACCTCGGCCAACAGCTGCGCGACGGCCTCCTCCAACGGAGGATGCCGCAGCGCGTACAGCCAGAACTCGGCCATGAGGAGGACGATGTCGGGCGCGGTCTCGATCGTGGAGGTCCAGTTGGTGACCATCCGGGCGATCAGCTCGTCGTGGTCGGCGGTGACGTCGGCGTGGTGTCGACGCGAGGCCGCGCCCGCCTCGACCACGCGTCGGACCACGGCCAGGAAGAGTTCCCGCTTGCCGCTGAAGTTCGAGTAGATCGCACCGGTCGACATCCGGGCCTCGTGCGCGATCCGTGGAATGGAAGTGGCGCCGTATCCGTAACTCGCGAACACCGTCGTGGCGGCGTCGAGCAATGCCTCACGGGTGCGCTCCTGGCGCTGCCTGCGGATCCCGACCACGTCTGAGTCCTCCTCGTGTGTGTGCGGGACACAGACTAAGGCGATGCGTCACCCCGAGGGTTGGAGCCCGGAGAACGGTCGGGCGCGGACGTGGACGCCCACATGGAAGAACCGGCGGTAGGGGTCAGGCGCGTTCGGAGTCCAAGTAACGCAACACCGCGGCCACACGCCGGTCCGATCTGTCGTCGGGGGAGAGACCGAGCTTGCCGAAGATGCTGCGGATGTGCTTGTGCACCGCCCCGTCGGTCACGAACAGCTGCTTGGCGATGGCCGCGTTGCCCAGGCCCTCGGCCATGAGCGCCAGCACGTCGCGCTCGCGCGGGCTCAGCCTGCCGAGCGCCTCGTCGGCGTTCTGCCGCGCGAACAGTTGTGTGACCACCTCGGGGTCGATCACGGTCTGGCCCTTGGCCACCCGGCGCAGGGCCTCAAGGAACCGGTCCACCCGGCCGACCCGTTCCTTGAGGAGGTAGCCGACGCCCGAGGCGCTCACCGCCATCAGGTCGCTGGCGAAGGACTGCTCGATGTAGGCGGAGAGCACCAGCACCGGCAGACCGGGGTGGATCTCGCGGACGCGGATCGCCGCCCGCACCCCCTCGTCGGTGTGGGTCGGCGGCATGCGCACGTCCACGATGGCCAGGTCCGGTGCCTTCTCGGTCACGGCGTCGATCAAGGCGTCGGGATCGCCCACCGTCGCGGCGATCTCGAACCCCTCTCCCCGAAGCAGCGCGGCGAGCCCTTCCCTGAGGAGCGTGTCGTCCTCGGCGATCATGATGCGCACGGTAGCTCCGCGTGCAGGTGGGTCGGCCCACCGATGGGGCTGGTCACGGTCAACGACCCGTCGTGTGCCTCGACCCGCGTGCGGATCCCGGCCAGACCGGTGCCGGCCCCCTCACCGGCCCCACCACGGCCGTCGTCATGGACGTCGATGCGCAACGTGTTCTCCCTTTCGGTGACGCTGACCCGGGCGCGCGTGGCGTCGCTGTGCCGGGTGATGTTGGTGATGGCCTCGGCCACGATGAAGTAGGCCGTGGCCTCGATGCTGGAGGCGTATCGCTTCAGGCCATGGACCTCCACGATGCAGGGCACCGGGCAGCCACCGGCCAACGCGTTGAGCGCGCCCTCAAGGCCCCTCTTCTCCAAAGCCGGCGGGAGGATGCTCCGGATCAGTCCACGCATCTCGGCCAGGGCGTCCTCCGCGGCGCTCTGTGCCCGTTCCAGGACGTCATCGGCCTCCTCGGGGGACGTGCGCACGGCCCGCCGCGCGGTCCCCAACAGGATCGTGACGGCGACCAGCCGGTTCTGGGCGCCGTCGTGCAGGGCCCTCTCGATCCGGCGCAGCTCGGTGGTGTGGGCCTGGAGCGCGGCGGCCCGTGTCGCGGTGAGGTGGTGGATGCGTTCGGTGAGGACGGCCTGGGAACGCGATCCGAGCAACCACTTGCCCGGCAGGCCCTGGACACGTGCCAACGTCGGGCTCAGGCCGAACATGATGGCGCACCAGGCCAGGCCCAGGAAGCCGACGGCCAGGGCGCCGGGCCAGCTGTGCACGGGAAGCCCCACCGAGGCGCCCGCAGTGTTCGGGGGCAGTAGGTGCCACCACAAGGGGAAGGTGACGTCGCGGACGGCGATGATCGGGAGCAGGACCCCGAACAGGCCGAGGGGCAGGCCGAGGAAGGAGTGACACACGAGCCACAGGAGGTTCCGCCCCACCTGGACGTCGTCGTGGAGTGAGCCCAGCGCCCGAAGGGGGCCGCGCGGGACCTCGTCACTGTAGGGCTGGATGATCTCGGAACCCCAGCGCAGGAATCGGTCCCGTTCCCAGTTGGCCACCGTGCGCAGCAGGCGCAGGGCGGCGGGTACGAGGAGCAGACCGATCCCGAGGAAGGAGGTGAGGGCGACCGCGGCCAGGAAGATCAGGGTGAACAGTGCGGCCAACCCGGTCAGCAGCCCTCCCGAGAGCCGTTCCAGGCTGAGGAACATGTTGTGGAGCCCGGTCACGGTGAGGTTCCGGACGGGGGTGGGCGAACCGCTCCGTGTCGCCGGGCCGGGGGGTGTGTTCGTCTCCTGCGGGGGCACGGCAGAACCCTACCCGCCCGACCCGGCGGCGGTTCGGGCCGAGCGGACGGGTACAGCCTGCTGTACCCCGGGCGGGCAGACAGCGGGATGGATGGCGGGACGGGGGGTTCCTAGGGTGGTGTGCGTGCCCAACCCACGGGCCGTCATGACGGTTGTCCCTCGCCCGTCCGCGCGGCCGAGACCACAGGAGAACACGACATGACCGACCCCTACAGGTTCTCGAACACCCCCGCCGAACAGGGGCGTCGAGGTGACGTCGCCCCCAGGGGGCGACGTGCGGCGTTCCGAGGCGTGCTGTGGACACTGCTCATCCTCGGCGCGGCGGGCAACGCCGTCACCTCCCTGGGCGGATTCAACGCCCTGATCAGTCTGGCGTTCGGCCTGGCGACGGTTCTGTGCATCGTCCTGTTGATCGTGGACCACTTCCGTCACCGCGGCTGAGACCGGGCCGAAGGCGCACATCCGCCGGGGACCCACACGCTCGGCTCGACCGAGGAATTGTTAAAGGGTGAGAGATCTTCTCTCGCCCTTTTTTGTGTTGCTACCAGTTGTCTTCGTTTTATTAATGGAATGGCCGGATGCGGCCATTGCTTCCGGTAGCCCTACTCTATCGAAATATAGCTCTGTGTGATTTTGCGAGGTCGATTGCGTTTGTGAATATTTTTCATGTTGCGAGAAGTTGCCCCGCTCGATTCATTTTGGTGATACCAGTGAACGCGTGTAGGGGGTTTTTCTTTGCGGGCGGTTCATCTTTGGCGTCGGTCCGGTTGGTATCGCTCTGGAGGAAGTTTTTGCTGTTCAGGGTGGTCTTGTGAGTGTCCGATCGATGTTGGTTCGGCTTATCTCGAAGATCGCTTCCCGGGTGAATTTGTGAACTGCGTCCCATTTTTATCGGGCTTCTGGCCGATGTATTAAGGTCTTGGCCGTATGGTTTGCCATGGGGTGGGGGTGTAGGTAAGTATCAGTTCGCGGTACTGATGCTTTCCCTGTGGGCACGGGGCGTTATGTGTGGCCCAGGTTGCAAGTATTTCAAGCTTTTATTCTTAGGAGTTGATCTTGGAAAACGAGCTGTCTGGCCTGTTCAGAAGCCTGGTTCGTGAGCACGCCGTACCCGGGGCCCAGCTGTCGGTCTACCGTGAGGGAACCTTGTACGAGCTGGCCGAAGGGGTCGAGCACACGGGCTCGGGGCGGCCGGTCGGTCCGGCCTCCCGGTTCGCCTACGGATCGGTGTCCAAGATCTTCACCGCCGCCCTGGTCATGCAGTTGGTGGAGGACGGCGACCTCGATCTCGACGCGGCCCTGACCGACCACCTGAACGTTCGCGGTCTGCCCACCGGCCACCCGGCACACGTCACGACCCTGCGCCAGCTCCTCAGCCACACGGCGGGACTCGTCTCCGACCACGAAGCGGACCCGGCGCGAGCCGAACCCCTGCGCCACTACGCCGCCTCCCTCCTGCGGAGCGAATCGGTGGGCTCCCCCGAGAGCGCTTTCTCCTACTCCAACAGCGGGTACGCCCTGGCGGCCCACGTCGTGGAAGCCGTCACCGGCCAGGGCTGGTGGGAGACCCTGGAGTCCTACCTGGCCCTGCCCACCGGCCTCGACCTCGCCTTCGTGCACGACGCCCGAAGCCCCAAGGCGCCGAGTGGTCTGGTCAGCGGACACGCGGTGGACACCACCACCGGTCTCACCGAGCCGGTGGACTTCCACATCGAGCCCGAGCTGACCCCGGCGGGTGGTCTGGGTGGAAGCGCGACCACCCTGGTCGACTTCGCGCGATCCTTCATGGCTCCGGAGGACGCGGTGCTGGAGAGCGACATCGCCGACGCCACGATCCTCGATGAGATGGGCCGAGCCGTCCCCTCCGCCGACCCCTTCGGCCTGGCCGACGGCTGGGGCGCGGGCTGGGCCCTCCACCTGGCGACGGATCGCTTCTGGTACGGCCACGACGGCACACTCGACGGCGGGACCTGCAACCTGCGTGTCGACCCGGTGGGGCGCGTCGCGGTGGCTCTGACCACCAACGGCACCACCGGGATCCGGCTGTGGGAGGACCTGGTGTCCGGGCTGGGCGACCTCGGGTTGGACGTGGGGCACTACCGGCAGCGCACACCGGTGAGCCGACCCCGGAGGACGGGCGTGGACGTCACCGGGCGCTACGCCAACGGTGACCTCGCCGTCGAGGTCACCCACCAAGGGGACGGGACCCTGTGGTTCACCCTCTCCAATGGCTTCTCCGGACCGCTCGTCGCCGGCACCGACCTCTATTTCTCCGTGACGGTGGGCGATCTCGGCGGCATGTCCTTCGACGGCCGCTTCCTGCGTGCGACCGACGATCCCTCCACCATCGCGTCCATGCAGTACAACGGCCGCGTCCTGCGACGCACGTCCGCTCCCGTGCGTTCCCGGGCCTGAGCCCCGATCCGTCCTCCAGCCACTTCGGGTCCGTTCCCGGGCCGCCCCACACAGGAGTAGTGAACGTGCTGTCTGCCGATGCCTCCCCCAGCACCGACCAGCCCACCCGTACCCTTTCGGCCCTGTTCGCCGCGCGGGTGGCCCAGAGACCGGAGGCCGTCGCCCTGGTGTCGGAGGAGCTCACCCTCACCTACGCCGAACTCCAGGCCCTCGTCGAGCGCCGGGCCAGGGGCCTGGTCGCTTCCGGCGTGGTGCCGGGGGACCGTGTAGGAGTCCACTTGGGGCGCGGGGTCGACCTCGTGGTCGCCCTGCTCGCGATCACCCGGGTGGGCGCCGCGTATCTGCCACTGGACCCCGCCTACCCCGACGAGCGCCTGGCCCACATGCTCGCCGACTCTGGGGTGAACCTGGTCGTGACCGGCGCGGACACACCCTGGCAGGGCGATTCGGTGGTGACCACCGTCGACTCCGACCGGTTGGAGGGCACCGCTCCGCTCCCGGGTGCCGGGCCCCTGCCCGACGACGTCGCCTACGTCATCTACACCTCTGGTTCCACCGGCAGTCCCAAGGGAGTACTGGTCACCCACCGAGGCATCGAGGACCTGGCACGGACCCAGCGGGTCCGTATGAACGTCACCCCCGATTCCCGAGTGCTCCAGTTCGCGTCGCCCAGCTTCGACGCCTCGTTCTTCGAAGTGTGCATGGCCCTGCTCAACGGCGCCGCCCTGGTGGTCCTGCCACGACACGCGCTCCTGGGCGACGCGCTCGTGCGTACCCTGGCCGACCACCGCATCACCCACGTGACCCTGCCCCCCGCCGTGCTTCCGGGGCTGGACCCGACCGGTCTGCGTGATCTGCGGTCGGTCATGGTCGCGGGTGAGAGCTGCCCCGGGGCCATCGTGGAGCTGTGGTCGCGCGGGCGCGACGTGTTCAACGGCTACGGGCCCACCGAGACCACCGTGTGCGCCACCATGAGCGAACCGTTGTCCGGTGATGGCGTCCCGCCCCTCGGACACGCCGTCGACGGCACCAGGGTCATCGTGCTCGACGACCACCTGCGCCCCGTGGGTCCGGGTGGCAGCGGTGAACTGTACATCTCCGGGGCGGGGCTGGCCCGGGGCTACCACGGCCGTCCCGGACTCACGGCGGAGCGGTTCGTGCCCGACCCCCTCGGGCCGCCCGGAGCCAGGATGTACCGCTCCGGAGACCGAGTGCACGTGCTGTCCGACGGCGCCCTGGAGTTTCGGGGTCGCGTCGACAAGCAGGTCAAACTCCGTGGCTTCCGGATCGAGCCCGGTGAGGTCGAGACGGCCGCCATCGCTCTTCCCGAGGTGGCCAACACCGCCGTCCTGGTGCGCGAGGACCGGCCCGGCATCCGTCGACTCGTGGCCTACGTGGCGGGTGAGCCGGGCGGTGCCGACCCGGAGGAGGAAACCGTCCTACGGGGCCTGAGGGAGGTCCTGCCCGACCACATGGTGCCCTCCGTGGTGGTGGTGCTCGCGGCCCTGCCCACCACACCCAACGGCAAGATCGACCACGACCGGCTGCCCGCGCCCGACGCCGTCCGACGAGAGTACGCGGCGCCCGAGGACGAGACCGAACGCGTCGTGACCGAGGAGTTCGCCCGCGTCCTGGAACTGGAGCGTGTCGGCCGCCACGAGGACTTCTTCGACCTGGGCGGGGACTCCATCCTCGCGGCGCGCGCCCTGTCGAGGATCGAGGCCGGCCTGGGCCGAGGCGTGGACCGCCGGGCGATCTTCACCCTGCGCACGCCGGCCCGCGTCGCCGCCGAGGGGATCACCGGCGAGGAGGCTCCCAGGCCCATCGAGCCCGTCGACCGGGACCGCCCCCTGCCGCTGTCCGCGGCCCAGCGCCGCCTCTGGTTCCTCCACCAGCACGACCCCGAGAGCGTCGAGTACTACACGGGCAGCGCCTACCGAATCCGCGGGGACCTGTCGGTCCCGGCGTTGCACGAGGCCCTGGGCGACCTCCAGGCCCGCCACGAGGCACTGCGCACCACCTACACCTCCACCGACGAGGGGCCGGTGCAGCACGTCCGTGCCCCCCGACGGACCGAGGTCCCGCTGTCCCGGACCGACCTGACAGAGTCCGGGGCGCACCGGGAACGGCGGCTGGAGGCACTGCTCAGGGCCGAGACGGAGCGTCCCTTCGACCTGGAGGACGGCTCGCCCTTCCGCGCCCTGCTGGTGCGCATGGGAGCGGACGACCACGCCCTCGTGCTCAGCGCGCACCACATCGCCTGCGACGGCTGGTCCGTCGACATCCTCGTCCGCGACCTCGGTACCTTCTATCGCGCCCGGGTCGAGGGCACCGTCCCGGAGCGCGCCGGCGCCGCACCGGTGGACTACGCCGACTTCGCCGTGTGGGAGCGGAACCGCTGGACTCGGGAGACCGAGCGGGAACACCTGGAGTACTGGACCCGGGAGCTGGAGGACGCGCGGGCCGCCGAGGTTCCCGCGGACCACCCCCGTCCGGCGGTCCGGACCACGGCCGGGGCGGTCCACCGCGCCGAACTCTCGCCGGAGGTCACCGCCGCCCTGCGCGACCTCGGTCATCAGCGGGGAGCGACCCTGTTCGTGACCCTCACGGCCCTCACCCAGCTCCTGCTGTCGGCGTCCTCGGGTAGCGCGGACGTGACCCTGGGCGTGGCCTCGGCGGGGCGCGACCACCACCAGGTGGACGACGTCGTCGGTTTCTTCGTCAATCCCGTCGCGGTGCGGACCCGGGTGGACCCCCGCGCCACCGCCGGGGACTTCCTGGACGGGGTGCGCGACACCGTTCTGGCCGCCTTCGACCACGAACTCCCCTTCGACCGGGTCGTGGACGCGGTGGTCGCCGAACGCGACCAGTCCCGCACGCCCGTCTTCCAGGCCCTCCTGGTGCTGCAGAACGCCCACACGGGCGCACTCGGCCTGCACGGCCTGGACGTGGCGCCCTTCGACCTGCCCCGCACCTCCTCCCTCTTCGACCTGGTCTTCGAGTTCGAGGAGCGCGGGGGCGGGCTCAGACTCGACCTGGAGTACAACACCGACCTGTACGACCCCGAGCGGATCGCCGCGCTCGTCGAGGGCGTCCGCCGGCTCGCCACCGCGCTCACCACGAACCCGGACCGGCCGGTCGCCCGGATCGGTGTGCGCACCGACGCCCAGGAGCGGGCTCTGGCGGAGTGGGAGGGGACCCACCCCGAGGGCGCGGAGCAGACCGTCCCGGAGGCGTTCGCACGGCGGGTCGCGCTCGATCCCGACGGGCTCGCGGTCACCTCGGCGGACACGGAACTGACCTACGCCGAGCTCGACGCGTGCTCGGCCGCCCTGGCCGAGCGGTTGCGCGCGCACGGCACGGGCGACGAGTCGCCGGTGCTGCTCGTGTTGGAGCGCGGGGCGCACGTGGTCGTGGCCATGCTGGCCGCCGCACGCGCGGGCGCCGCCTATGTGCCCGTGCACGCCGATGATCCGGCCGAACGTGTGGCGTGGCTGGCGCGGGAGACCGGAGCGGTCTGTGTTCTGACGGATGCCCCGTCGCGGGGGCGGGTCCAGGGCGTCGACGGACTTCCGGTGCTGGACCTGGACGGGCCCGAGGCCGATTCGGTCCGCTCCCGGGCCGATGCGCAGGCCCCGCCGGAGGCCGAGGCACGCGTCCTGCCCCAAAGCCTGGCCTACGTGATGTTCACGTCCGGTTCCACCGGCAGGCCCAAGGGCGTGGCGGTCACGCACGAGGACGTCGTGCGCCTGGCCCACGACCGGCTGTGGACCGGCGGCGACCACGACCGTGTGCTGTTCCACTCCTCCCACGCCTTCGACGCCGTCACCTACGAGATCTGGGCGCCGCTGCTGAACGGCGGTGTCGTGGTCGTCGCACCGCCCGGGCGCATGGACGCCGAGGAGTTCGCCGGGACCGTCCGCGCGCACGGGGTCACCGGGGTGTTCCTCACCACCGCGCTGTTCAACCTCTACTCCTCCCAGGACCCCTCCTGCTTCGAGGGTCTGCGCGAGGTCATGACCGGTGGCGAGGCGGCCAATCCGCAGGCGATGGAGCGGGCCGTCGAGGCCTGCCCCGGTACGCGGATCGCCAACGTCTACGGACCGACCGAGACCACCACCTTCGCCACCCGATTCCCCCTGCCGGGGGCCGTGCCCGTCCCGATGCCGATCGGCGGCCCGCTCGACGGCATGCGGCTGCACGTGCTGGACCCGCTGTTGCGCCGCACCCCTCCGGGGGCCGTGGGCGAGCTGTACGTGGGTGGTGCGGGTGTGGCGCGGGGGTATTGGGGGCGTTCGGGGTTGACGGCGGAGCGTTTCGTCGCCGATCCGTTCGGTTCGGGTGGTCGTTTGTATCGCACGGGTGATCTGGTGCGGTGGAACGTCGACGGGTGGTTGGAGTACGTGGGTCGGGCGGATTCCCAGGTGAAGTTGCGGGGGTTCCGGATCGAGCCGGGAGAGATCGAGTCCGCGCTGCTGGCCCTGCCCGGGGTGGCGGAGGCGTCCGTGCTCGTTCACCGGTCCCCGTCCGGGGCGCGACGCCTGGTCGGCTACGTGGTGCCGGACGAGAAGGGACTGCCGGAGGGTGGCGGGCAGGCCCTGCTCACCGAACTCTCCCGGGCCCTGCCCGCGTACATGGTTCCCTCGGCCGCGGTCGTGCTGGAGGCCATGCCGCTGAACGCCAACGGCAAGGTGGACCGGCGGGCGCTGCCCGAGCCGGACCTCGACGGACCGGGGGAGACGGTGGCCCCGCGTTCTGAGGTCGAGGGTGTGTTGGCCGGGGTGTTCGCTTCGGTGTTGGGTGTGGAGCGGGTGGGGGTCTTCGATGACTTCTTCGCTC
>NZ_JBEYLC010000040.1:0-63536 GCF_040635885.1 Nocardiopsis sp. NPDC006832
GGTCAAACTGTTGGAGGCGGCATGAGCCACGTGACCACCCACATCCTCGACGCCGCGCTGGGGCTGCCCGCCCGGAACGTGCCCGTACGTCTGGAGGCGGCCGCCGACGACGCGCGCACCTCCTGGAAACCGGTGGCCGAGGGCCGTACCGACGACGACGGGCGCATCCCCGACTTCGGCCCCGATCGGCTCGACGCCGGGTACTACCGGGTCGTGTTCGACACCGGGTCCTACTTCACCGCGACCGGGCAGAAGGGCTTCTACCCCGAGGTCACCATCGTGTTCGACCTCGCGGACGAGGACGCGCACTACCACGTGCCACTCCTGCTCAGCCCGTTCGCCTACTCGACCTACCGGGGCTCCTAGCCCCGGACCACCGGCCCCGAGAAGGAGGAACACCAGACCGTATCCCCGCCGCACACAAGGCATCCCCCGACTCTTCGAGTGCGTGACAGGTCCTTCCGCATGACCACAGCGGTCCTCCCTCATACGCACAGCGCGCACCGGCGCGAGCGATGAAACGAATCCACACGGATGGAGTTCACCCTGATGGGCATCAGGCTCGGAGACAACCAGTACGGCAAGGCCGAGGTCCGCCTCGTCCACATCAACCGCGACACCGACGTCCACCGGATCAAGGACGTCAACGTCACCTCCCAGCTCCGCGGAGACCTGGAGGAAGTCCACACCATCGGCGACAACGCCAAGTGCCTGCCGACCGACACCCAGAAGAACACCGTCTACGCCAAGGCCCGGGAGTGGGGCGGCGTCGGCGCGATCGAGGACTTCGCCCTTCGACTCGCGCGGCACTTCGTGGACGAGCACGACTACGTGTACGGCGCCCGGCAGGAGGTCCAGGAGTACTCCTGGGACCGCATCACCACCGCCAAGGGCCCGCACGACCACGCGTTCACCCGCCGTGGCGCCGAGACCCGCACCACCGTCGTCAACAAGGACGGGGACAAGGAGTGGGTGGTCTCCGGCTTCGAGGGCCTGACCGTCCTCAAGTCCACCGGCTCGGAGTTCCACAGCTACCCCAAGACCCGGTACACCACGCTGCCCGAGACCAACGACCGGATCCTCGCCACCGACGTCACCGCCCGCTGGCGCTACGTCGGCACCGAACACGACTTCGACAAGGTCTACGCCTCCGTCCGCGGCCTGTGCCTGGAGGCCTTCGCCGAGACGCACAGCCTCGCCCTGCAGCAGACGCTGTACGCGATGGGCAAGGCCGTCCTCGAAGCCCACCCGGAGATCGCCGAGATCCGCTTCTCCATGCCGAACAACCACAACTTCCTGGTGGATCTGTCCCCGTTCGGCCTGGACAACCCCAACGAGGTCTTCTTCGCCGCCGACCGTCCCTACGGCAAGATCGAGGCCGTCGTCGAACGTGACGACGCCCCCGAGGCGGGCGACGCCTGGAAGGCCGTCCCGGGCTTCATCTAGTACCACGTCGAGGGACCACGTCCCCATGATCGCGACGTGCGGGGCCGAGGCGGCACCGTCTCGGCTCCGACCTCGACAGGACTCCCGTTCTCCGGGGCCCGCATGTGCGGCCGGGCCCCGGTCCCTCGTCGGCGTACCCCGCGACCGGTTCATGCTCCCGTCCGCTCCGCCGTCCTGAGGGCACCATCCGAGGACCACCTCGCCTGGCCCACGCTCCAGTGGGCCCCGCCGGCCTCAGGCGTACCCGAAATCGGTCCGCCGGGCCGTAGCGACACCACGGATCCCCCGCATCCGCAATCAGGTCTTCCACGACCGCCGATCGCAAAGGCTGGAAACTGGCCATGTCGAACAGTCCGTCCGCGAAGGACTCGGCCACAACGAACGCCACGACCCCCGATCGTCCGGAGGACGAGAAGCTGCCCGTCCGGCTCCTCCTCGTCTACGGGCTCCAGCACATCCTCACCATGTACGCCGGTGCGGTGGCACCGGCCCTCGTCATCGGCAGCGCCGCTGGACTCGCGAACGACCCCGCGGCCATGGGAATCCTCGTCAGCGGCGCGCTCCTGATGGCGGGTATCGCCACGCTCCTGCAAACCGTCGGGCACCGGAAGGTCGGCGCGCAGATGCCGATCGTGGTGGCCTGTTCGTTCGTCCCCGTCAGCGCCATCGCCACCCTGGCCGCCGGGCAGGACGGGGAGAACATGCCCGTCGCCCTCGGCGCGTCCATGGCCGCCGGCGTGTTCGCGCTGCTGCTGACGCCCTTCTTCGGCCAGCTCATCCGCTTCTTCCCCCCGATCGTGACCGGCACGATCATCACCGTCATCGGCATCAGCCTCATGCCGGTGGCCGCCGGCTGGATCATGGACGACACCACCACGGTCCTCGACGACGGCTCCACGGTTCCGGCCGCCCCCATGGCCAACCTCGCCCTGGCCGGGGTGACCCTCGCGGTCATCCTGATCGGTTCCCGCGTGTTCCCCGGCATCTGGGGACGTCTGTCCATCCTCTTCGGCCTGGTCGTCGGCACCCTCATCGCCATCCCCTTCGGCATGGCCGACTTCAGCCGCGTGGGCGAGGCGGACATCGTGTTCAACCCGACCTCGGTGTTCTACTTCGGCGCCCCCGAGTTCGAGGTCGCCGCGATCGCCACGATGTGCGTGATCATGCTGGTGGTGCTCACCGAGGGCGCCTCGCACATCATCGCGGTCGGCGAGATCACCGGTTCCAAGGTCGACGCCAAGCGCATCTCCGCCGGTCTGCGCGCCGACGTGAGCGGCTCCATCATCGGACCGATCTTCAACACCACCCCCACCAGCTCCTTCGCGCAGAACATCGGGTTGCTGGCCCTGACCGGCATCCGCAGCCGTTACGTGGTGGCCACCGGCGCCGGCATCCTGCTGCTGCTGGGCATGTTCCCGATCCTGGGCGGGGTCATGGCGGCCCTGCCGACCCCGGTCCTGGGAGGGGCGGGCCTGGTCCTGTTCGGCACCGTGGCCTCCAGCGGCATCAAGACCCTGACCAAGGTCGACTTCACCAACAACCTCAACCTGATCCTGGTGGCCACCTCCATCGGTGTCGCCATCATCCCCCTGGCCTACCCGACCTTCTACTCCTTCCTCCCCGAGGCCGTCGAGATGATCGCGCACTCGGGCATCATCGGGGCGGCGATCGTGTCGATCCTGTTGAACATCTGCTTCAACGTGATCGGACGACCGGCCTCCGGCCCGCCCTCCGACATCGACCGGGAGGACATCGGCAGCGCCGGTCCGGGCGAGGCCAAGTACTCCGACCACGCCGGGCACGCCTACCGCGACGGCACGACCGACCCGGTCTGATCGACGACCCTCCGGGGCGGGCGCACGGGATCGTGCGCCCGCCCCTCTCTCGTTCCACGGATCCGATTCCGTTCAGCGAAGGTGAATGGTATGCCTGTGAAGGTGACCGACTGGGACCTGCGCAAGCTTCGTGTACTCCGCACCCTCCACGAACGCGGAACCGTCCGGGAGACCGCCGAGGCGCTGTCCATGACACCCTCCGCCGTCTCCCAACAGCTGTCATCGCTGTCCCGACAGGTGGGGGTGGCGCTGCTGGAGGCGCACGGGCGCCGCGTCCGACTGACCGACGCGGCACACGTGCTACTGCGCCACGCCGACGTGGTGCTGGCCCAATTGGAGCGGGCCGAGGCCGAACTGGACGGATTCGTCCGGGGCGAGGCCGGCCGGGTGCGCGTGGGCGCGTTCGCCACCGCCATCCCGACCCTGGTGGTGCCGGCGTTGAGCGCCCTGCGCCGCACCCATCCGCACCTTCGCACACGGGTGCACCAGGCCGAAGCCGCCGAGGTGTACGAACTGCTCTCCGCCGGGGAAGTCGACATCGGTCTGTCCCTGGCCGCTCACGCCCCCGGTGACCAGGACGGACGCTACGAACGAGGCGAGTTGCTGACCGACCCCCTGGACGTGGCGCTGCCCGCCGGGCACCGGCTGGCCGACGCCCCCGCGCCGCACCTGCGCGACCTGTCCGACGAACCGTGGATCTATGGCGCGTCCGGCCCCTGGCGCGACATCACGGTGGCCGCCTGCGCCCAGGCCGGCTTCGTACCCGAGCAGGGGCACGTGGCCTCGGACTGGCGGGCCATCCTCGACATGGTGGCGGCCGGACTGGGGGTGGCCCTCGTCCCACGACTGGCCGCGGCCGACGACGCGCCCGGGGTGGTGCTGCGGACCCCACGGTCGGACCGACCCCGCCGGCACGTGGTGTGGGCGGTTCGCGCGGGTTCGGGCCGACGCCCCCAGATCGACGCGGCCCTGCGCTCCCTTACACGGGTCGCCGAAGAACTGCACAGCACAACCGTTCAGTACAAGTGAACGTATAGATCAAAAAGTTTCGCTGGAAGTTATCGGTCTCCCCTGCCAACCTGGATACGTCCCCACCCACCGACGTGACAGGAGAACCATGAGCGGGGCCCAGCCCTTCGATCCTCGTGACTACAACGCCCGGCCCTACGGCGGAGGTGACCCCTACGCCGACTACAAGAAGACCGAGCTCGACTTCTCCGGCCTGGTCGACCTCGCCGACCGACGTCTGGGCGGCGGCGTGCTCGCGGCCAACGACGAGTTCTTCGCCCAGCGCGAGAACCTCCTCAAGCCCGAACCCGCCTTGTTCGACCCGCACGCCTTCGGGCACAAGGGCAAGGTCATGGACGGCTGGGAGACCCGGCGCCGCCGCGGCGTCAGCGCCGAACGGCCCCACCCCACCGCCGATGACCACGACTGGGCACTCGTCCGCCTGGCGCTGCCCGGCGTGATCAGCGCCCTGAACGTCGACACCGCGCACTTCCGAGGCAACCACCCCACCGAGATCGGTGTGGAGGCCGCCCAGGTGGAGGGCACACCCACCACCGAAGAGCTGCTCGCCGCCGACTGGACCGAGCTGGTGCCCCGCACCCCCGTGTACGGGCACGCCGCCAACGGCTTCGAGGTCACCTCGACCCGCCGCTGGACCCACCTGCGCCTCAAACAGTTCCCCGACGGCGGCGTGGCCCGCCTGCGCGTGTACGGCGAACCCGTCGCCGACCCCGCCTGGCTGGCCGCGCAGGGCGCCTTCGACGTGGCCGCGCTGCTCAACGGCGGTACCGTCGAGGACGCCTCGGACCGGTTCTACTCGCCGCCGGAGAACATCATCGCCCCGGGGCGTTCGCACAAGATGGACGACGGCTGGGAGAACAGGCGCCGCCGCGACACCGGCAACGACTGGGTGCGCTTCCGGCTGACCGCCCAGGCCACCGTGCGCGCCCTGGAGGTGGACACCGCCTACCTCAAGGGCAACGCGGCCGGGTGGATCACCATCAAGGGCCGTGACGCCCGCGGCACCGACCCGGACGCCTGGTTCGAGATCGTCGGCCGAACCCGCCTGGAACCCGACAGTCCGCACCGCTTCGTCCTGGACGCCCCGGTGACCGTGACCCACGTGCGCGTCGACGCGTTCCCGGACGGCGGCATGGCCCGCCTGCACGTCTTCGGCACCCTCACCGAGACCGGTGTGGCCGACCTGGAGTCCCGCTGGAAGGCCACCGGCTCCTGACCACTCGGTCCATCGATGAATCGATGAGGGGAGGGCCCCACCGTTCGTTTCGGTGGGGCCCTCCCTACGTCCGAGGACGGTCTTGCGACCCGAACACGCCTACCGGGTGATCATCCGCCCGTTCACGCTGTCCGCGGTGACCTCGACGCCGCGCAGCAACGTGCGACGCACGCGGCCCTTGAGTTCGGCGCCGTCGTAGGCGCTGACCGGGTTGCGGTGGGCCAGCTCGCCCACGGACACCCGGAAGGACTCCTGCGGGGCGAACACGGCCAGGTCCGCCTGGGCGCCCACCTCGATGGCGCCCCTGCCCCGAACCCCGGCGACCCGGGCCGGCCCCTCCGACATCCACCGCACGACCTCGGCCAGCGGAACCCCGCGGCCGGCCGCCTCGGTCCACATCGCCGACAGACCCAGTTGGAGTCCCGAGACACCGCCCCAGGCGGTACCGAAGTCGCCGGTCTCCAGCTCCTTCAGATCCGGTGTGCTGGGCGAGTGGTCGCTGACCACACAGTCGATCAACCCGTCCCGCAGCGCCCGCCAGAGCAGGTCCCGGTTCGCGGAGTCCCGGATCGGCGGGCAGCACTTGTAGCTGGTGTCCCCCGCCGGGATCTCCTCGGCGACCAGGGTCAGGTAGTGCGGGCAGCTCTCCACCGTGAGCGGCACGCCCTCCCCCTTGGCCTGGGCGATCAGCGGCAACGCGGAGGCGCTGGACAGGTGCAGCACGTGCGCCCGCACCCCGGTACGGCGGGCGGTGTCGATGACCCGGGCGATCGCGGCGTGCTCGGCCTCGTCGGGACGCGAGGCCAGGAAGTCCGCGTACTCGCGCCCGGACGCGGCGGGCGCCGAGTCCAGCACCGTGGGGTCCTCGGCGTGCACGATCAGCCGACCGCCGAAGGCGTGGATGGCGGCGGCCGCCGTGTCCAGGTGTTCGGGGTCCAGGTGCCCGAACTCGTCCACTCCGGAGGGCGACAGGAACGATTTGAACCCGAACACCCCCTCCGCCCACAGGTCGGCCAGGGCGCCGGTGGTGTCGGGTCCGGTGTTCTCGGGAACGGCACCGCCCCAGAACCCCACGTCGACGGCGAGCTTGCCCTCCGCCGCCGCCTTCTTCGCCTTGAGGCCGGCGGTGGTGGTCGTGGGCGGCACGCTGTTGAGCGGCATGTCCACGATGGTGGTCACCCCGCCCAGGGCGGCGGCGCGGGTCGCGCTGGCGAACCCCTCCCACTCGGTACGCCCGGGCTCGTTGACGTGCACGTGACTGTCGACCAGTCCGGGCAGCAGGACCTCGTCTTCGGCCGGCCGCAGCTCACGGCGGGCGCCGACGGCGTGGTCGGTCCCGGGGAGGACGTCGGTGATGCGCCCACCGTCCACCACCACGGTGACGGGGCGCTCCCCTTCGGGGGTGAGGGCGCGGTCGGCCCGCACCACGAGTTCGTGTTCGCCCATCACTGCTCCTGTCCGACCCGGCGGGTGGCGAGGGCCTCGATGCCGGCGGCGTCGGTACCGCAGGCGTCGACGACCTCGGGCTCCTCCAGGGCACCGCACCGCAGGCCGCGGGCCAGGACGGAGGCCAGCGCCTGGGCGGTGGCCGGTTCGTCCACGACGTTACCGGCGGCGTGGCCGAGGTAGGCCTGCAAGCGCGCCGCCGCGGGGGCGAAGGCCTCGCGGTAGAACGCGTAGGTGGCCAGGTAGCGGATGGGCAGCTGGTTGGGGTGCAGGTCCCAGCCCTGGTAGAAGCCGCGCTCCAGGGAGCGCCGCACCAGCCCGGCGTGCAGACGCCACGCGGAGTGAACCTCCTCGGGGGTGCCGGCGGGCATGATGTTGCTGCCGCCGTCGGAGAGCCACACGCCGGTGCCGGCGGCGGCCACCTGCATGACGGACTTGGCGTGGTCGGCCACGGGGTGGGCCAGGCTCTGGTGCGCGGCGGTGATCCCGCAGGCCGCGCTGTAGTCGTAGGTGCCGTAGTGCAGGGCGGTGACGCGGCCCTGTCCGGCCTGGATCATCCGGGAGACCGCGACGGTGCCGTCGGGCAGCAGGATCGACTGGGGGGTCTCGATCTGCAGCTCGAAGCGAATCCGCCCCTGTGCCAGGTCCAGGTCCCTCTCCAGGCGTTCGCTCAGCCAGACCATGGCCTCGACCTGCTCCATCGAGGTGATCTTGGGCAGGGTGAGCACGAGGTTGTCGGGCAGGGATCCGTGTTCCTCCAGGAGGGTGCCCAGGAACATGCCCAGGGTGCGCACCCCGCGGTGTCGGCCGGCGGCCTCCATTCCCTTCATGCGGATGCCGAAGTAGGGCGTGGCCTCCCCCTTCGCCAGGTCCGACGCGAAGGCGCGGGCCACCTTGAGCACGTCCCGGTCCTCGGCCTCGTCGCCGGGGCTGCCGTAGCCGTCCTCGAAGTCGGCGCGCAGGTCCTCGATGGGTTCACGGGCGAGTTTGCCGCGGACCAGGGGCAGGGCGTCGGCGACGGCGGCCTCACCGATGCCGGTGGCCGCGGCCAGGTCGGCGGCCTTGGGGGCGAACTCGTCGAGCGCGGCCAGGGCCTTGGCGCCCCAGTCGGCGGCGAGAGCGGCCCCGACCTTGTCGGCGGGGACGTAGACGCTGTGGATCGGCTGGCGGCCGCCCTGATCGCCCGGGTACTCACGGTCCAGGCGGGCGTCGGCCTCGGCGAGCCGGGAGTCGAGTTCGGTGGCCAGGCCGCTCAGGCCGGGTGGGGTGTCACTCGCCACGTGGGGTGTCCTCCTCCGTCTGCGTCACCGGTCTCCACTCGAAGACCGGTCAAGTTTTCTACATGCGGATACTAACTTTTGCAATTCGGAAGAACAAGAGCTCTCGGGCGGCGAAAATCCGTCGCCGAGAGCTTCCCCGCGTGACCGAGAGCGAAAGACACCTTTCGTATTGCAGAATGAGAGCGTGACCGTAGCGGCCCTCAGCATGGGAGCACGACCCTTGTCAGCCTCACAGACCCCCCCTATGGACCAACCCCGCCCCGCCGCGGAGACGGCCCGTCGCCCCGGTGGCGTACAGTCCCTCGACCGTGCCTTCTCCCTGTTGGAGATCATGGCCGAGGCGGGTGGCGAGGCCTCACTGAGTCAACTCGCCGACTCCTCCGGGCTCCCCCTGCCCACCATCCACCGCATCATCCGCACGTTGGTCGGCAACGGCTACGTCCGCCAACTCCCGTCCCGCCGATACGCCCTGGGCCCGCGCCTGATCGGGCTCGGCGACAAGGCCGCCCAGATGCTCGGCACGTGGGCCCGACCCCACCTGGCCCAGCTCGTCGATGACCTCGGGGAGACCGCCAACCTCGCCATGCTCGACGGCGACAAGGTCATCTACGTGGCGCAGGTCCCCTCGCCGCACGCGATGCGCATGTTCACCGAGGTGGGCCGGCGCGTCCTGCCGCACTCGGCGGGTGTGGGCAAGGCCCTGCTGTCCCAGCTGAGCGACGAGGAGGCGCTGGCCACCGTACGGCGCACCGGCATGCCCGCCGCCACCGAACGCACCATCACCGACCCGGACGCCTTCCTGACCGAACTCCACCGCATCCGGGAGGCCGGCTACGCCATCGACGACGGCGAACAGGAGATCGGCGTGCGCTGCGTGGCCGTCCCCGTCAAGGACGCCCCCTCGGGCATGGCCGTCTCCATCTCCGGACCGGAGGCCCGCGTGAGCTGGAAGTTCGTCGACCGGGCCGCACCCATCGTGCGAAGCGCGGCCACGCTCCTGGCCACCGACCTCAACAACCAGTCCTGAGGCACCCATGACGAGGGGCCCTGACCGTTTTCGGTCAGGGCCCCTCGTCATGCTCACAAGTGCCGGCGGAGACCCAAAATGACTAAGTCTGTTGGTCGAATCCCAGCTTGCGCAGCTGCTTGGGGTCACGCTGCCAGTCCTTGGCCACACGCACCCGCAGATCCAGGAAGACCCGCTGCCCCAGCAGACCCTCGATCTGCTTACGGGCCCGCGAACCCACGTCCCGCAGCCGCGAACCCTTGGAGCCGATCACGATCGCCTTCTGGCTGGAGCGCTCCACGTACAAGGACGCGTAGATGTCCACCAGTTCCTTGCCGGGCTTGGTGTTCTCACGCTCGAACATCTCGTCCACCACCACCGCGATGGAGTGCGGCAGCTCGTCGCGCACACCCTCCAGGGCCGCCTCGCGCACCAGCTCGGCCACGAGCATCTCGTCGGGCTCGTCGGTGAGGTCGCCATCGGGGTACAGCGGCGGCCCCTCCGGCAAGTGCGAGCAGAGCACCTCGGCGGCGGTATCAAGCTGGAAACCACTCTGCGCGGACACCGGCACGATGTCGGCCCAGTCGCCCAGCTCGTTCACGGCCATCAGGTGTTCGCCGAGCGCGCTCTTGTCGACCAGGTCGGCCTTGGTCACCATCGCCACCACGGGGGTGTTTCGCTGGGCGGCCAGTTCCTTGGCGATGTAGGTGTCGCCGCGGCCGATCGGTTCGTTGGCCGGCAGGCAGAACACGATCACGTCCACCTCGACCAGCGTGGACCGCACCAGGGAGTCCAACCGCTCCCCCAACAGGGTGCGGGGTTTGTGCAGTCCGGGGGTGTCCACGATGATCAGCTGCGCTTCGGGGCGGTGCACGATCCCGCGCACCGTCCGCCGCGTGGTCTGGGGACGATTGCTGGTGATCGCCACCTTCTGCCCGACCAGCGCGTTCATCAGGGTGGACTTGCCGACGTTGGGTCGGCCCACGAAGCACGCGAAACCGCTGCGGAAACCCTCCGGATAGGTGGGGAGTTCGAGCGGAACACGGAGCTTCTCGAGGTCGAGATCGTTCATGGGTCCTTCTCAGCGCCGGGTGATGCTCGCGGGCACCCCGTCAGGGGCGGCGATCACCAACACCTGGGTCTTCAGGTCGTCCGCCACAGCGCGGTCGTCCTCGGTCAGCTCCTTGGCCTCGGTGACGACCACCGCGGCCTCCAGGGCGGAGGCCTCGCTGGAGACCGCCGCGGCCACGGCGGCCTGGAGCGCGGACAGGCGCAACGAGCTCAACGACACCGTCGTGGCCACGTACGTTCGGCCGGTCTCATCGCGCACCGCGGCGCCCTCGGCGGTCGCGTTGCGTGCCCGGGAGGCGCGCGCGAGCGTGATGAGCTTGGTGTCCTCGGGGTCGAGCCCCGTCGTGTCCGTCACTGGTCCATGCTCCTTACGTTCTCTTCCTTGCCCGCCTCGGGGCCGGAGTCCTCCTCCGGCAGCCGTTCCACCAGGACGGTCGTCATCCGGTTGCGGCGGCTGCTCTTGCCCTCCAGCGTGAGCCTGAGTCCAGCGTATTCGGCCTGGGCCCCTCCGGCGGGGACCCGGCCCAGCACGAACGCGACGAGTCCGCCCACGGTCTCCACGTCCGACACCTCAAGGTCGAGTTCGGGGAAGAGTTCGGCGAGCTCGCCCAGCGGAAGACGGGCGGTCACCCGAACCCGGGATTCGTCCAGACGCTCCACCGGCGGGATCTCGTGGTCGTACTCGTCGGTGATCTCCCCGACGATCTCCTCCACGATGTCCTCGATGGTGACCAGCCCGGCGGTCCCGCCGTACTCGTCGATGGCCACGGCCACGTGGTTGCGCTGCTTCTGCATCTCGCGCAGCAACTCGTCGATCGGCTTGGTGTCGGGGACGTAGGTGGCCTGACGCATCACGTCGCCCGCGGTCAGCGGAACGTCGTCGGCACCGCCCGCGGCGGCCGCCCAACGGTCGCGCAGCCGCTCCACCAGGTCCTTGAGGTAGACGATGCCGACGACGTCGTCCTCGTCCTCACCCGTGACCGGGATGCGCGAGTAGCCACTGCCCAAGGCGAGGGTGAGCACCGCGTCGGCGTCGGCCTCGCGCGCGGTGAAGACGATGTCGGGCCGGGGCACCATCACCTCGCGCACGGAGGTGTCGTCGAGCTTGAACACGGAGTGGATCATCTGCCGTTCCTCGGCGTCGATGACCTCACCCCGTTCGGCCAGGTCCACCAACTGCCGCAGTTCGGTCTCGGTACTGAAGGGTCCCTCTCGGTCGCCCTTGCCGCGCGGGGTGAGCGCCCGGCCCGCCCCCACCAGCAGCCGGGCCAGGGGACCCAGCACGACCTGTACCGGGTGGATGATCGCGGCACTGAACCTGGCGACGGGTCCGGCGAACTGCCGGCCGAGGATACGCGGGGTGACGGCGATCAGGACGCACTCCACCACGATCATCACGACGGCGGTCAGGATGATCGCGGGCCAGCCGATGCCCAGCAGGAACACCATGCCGATCCCGGCGGCCAGGACGGCGCACACCTCGCACACCACACGCAGGAACAGCAGCATGTTGAGGTGCGCGGTGGGGTCCGCGGCCACCCGTTCCCAGGCGGGACTCGCCTTGACCGCCCGCTCGCCGTAGGTCGCCTCCATACCGACCGCCACCACGCGGGTGACGGCGACCTCGGCGGCCACGAGAAGTCCGGCCAGCGCTGTCAGCACCAGCGCGACGACCAGGGCCAGCGCCCATTCCCAGGGTTCCCCGGTGCTCACCGGTGCCAGATCGGGCCAAAGCGCGCTCATCGTGCGGTCTCGTCCCCTTCGAGCTCTTCCTTCCGCGCGGCCTCACGCTCGCGCCAGGAGGCCAGGATCTCACCCTGGAGCCCGAACATCTCCTTGTGTTCGTCGGGCTCGGCGTGGTCGTAACCGAGCAGGTGCAGGATGCCGTGGGTGCACAGCAGGTCGATCTCGGCCTCGGTGCCGTGTCCGGCCTCCTCACCCTGGCGTTCGGCGACCTGCGGGCAGATGATCACGTCACCGAGCACGCCGGGGTCGCTGGTGCGGCCGGGGCCACCGGGACGCAGTTCGTCCATGGGGAAGGAGAGCACGTCCGTGGGTCCGGGCTCGTCCATCCAGCGCACGTGCAGGTCGGTCATCGGCCCTTCGTCCACCAGCACGACGGAGAGTTCGGCCAGCGGGTGGACGCGCATGGCGTCGAGCACGTGCCGGGCGAGGCGGGAGAGCCTCTCCTCGTCCATGCCGGAGACGCCGGACTCGTTGGCGACGTCGATACTCATCGAATGCGGGTGCCTCACTTGATCGGTGGTGGTCGGCGGGGCGACCCGCCGGGCGTTCTCGCGACAACGCCGTATCCGACAGCGGTGGGCCCGCGCGTTCGGCGGACCCACCGGCCGGTGTCACTACGTACTCTTCCTCAGTCTGCCCGCTCCGGGCCGTCCCCGGAGACGTCCTCTCCCCGGGTGTCGCCCGCGGGTCGGCGCCCGCGACGGGGCCGCGACCCACCCGCGTCGCCGCCGCGCCCGCTCTGAGCGGCGTCGTAGCGGCCGTAGGCGTCGACGATCTGCCCCACGAGCTTGTGCCTGACGACGTCCTCACTGGTCAGCCGGCAGAAGGCGATGTCGTCGATATCACGCAGGATGTTCTCGATGGTGCGCAGCCCGCTGGTCTGTCCACCGGGCAGGTCCACCTGGGTGACGTCACCGGTGACCACGATCTTGGACCCGAAGCCCAAACGCGTGAGGAACATCTTCATCTGCTCCGGCGAGGTGTTCTGCGCCTCGTCCAGGATGATGAAGGAGTCATTGAGGGTCCGGCCACGCATGTACGCCAGGGGGGCGACCTCGATGGTGCCGGCGGCCATCAGCTTGGGGATGGAGTCCGGGTCGAGCATGTCGTGCAGGGCGTCGTAGAGCGGACGCAGGTAGGGGTCGATCTTGTCGTAGAGGGTGCCGGGCAGGAAGCCCAGGCGTTCACCGGCCTCGACCGCGGGGCGGGTGAGGATGATCCGGTTGACCTCCTTGTCCTGCAGGGCCTTGACCGCCTTGGCCATCGCCAGGTACGTCTTGCCGGTACCCGCCGGGCCGATGCCGAAGACCACGGTGCGCTGGTCGATGATGTCGACGTAGCGCTTCTGGTTCAGCGTCTTCGGGCGGATGGTCTTGCCCCGGTTGGACAGGATGTTGGTGGTGAGCACGTCCGCGGGGCGTTCGTCGCCCGGGGCGCCCAGCATGTGGATCATGCGCTCGATGGTGTCCGGGGTGACGTGCGTGCCGCTCTTGGCGAGTTCGATGAGCTCCTCCACGAGGCGGACCACGACGGCCGTCTCCTCGGGGTCTCCCTTGATCGTGAACTCGTTGCCGCGAACGTGGATGTCGCTGTCGAAGGCCCGCTCCAGCGCTCGGAGCAGTTCGTCACCCGAGCCGAGCAGGCTGATCATCGTGTGTTCGTCCGGCACCACGACCTTGACCTGACTGCCGGCGTCCGGGTGCGTGTGAGTTGAATCGGCCATGGTGTGGCCTTACGGCCGCTGTCCCTACCCTTCGGTCACAGACCCCTCGTCGGGGCCGGGTCCCGGGCCAGGCACCGCGGTCGACGGCGCCGTTCCGGCTCACCACGGGGGTTCGGTTCACCCGAAGTGGCCGGTGGGGCCCTGTGTTCGAGTCTACCAAGGCGGATCCGGCGGATTCGAGGAGTTTGTTCGCGCCCCACCGTCACTTCCGGCCACTCACCCGGGGGGCCAGTTGAGGCCACGACCTCCCAGGACGTGCGCGTGGAGGTGGAACACGGTCTGCCCGGCACCCGCGCCGGTGTTGAAGACGAGCCGGTATCCGGTCTCGTCGATGCCCTCGGCCACGGCGACCTCGTGGGCGTCCTGGACCA
Source organism: Nocardiopsis sp. NPDC006832 (assembly GCF_040635885.1). Taxonomy (NCBI): domain Bacteria; kingdom Bacillati; phylum Actinomycetota; class Actinomycetes; order Streptosporangiales; family Nocardiopsidaceae; genus Nocardiopsis; species Nocardiopsis sp. NPDC006832. Next base: position 14,170 of record NZ_JBEYLC010000040.1, read on the forward strand.
GGGCGTCCAGCAGGCCGGTGTCGTGGGCGGCCGCGGAGGCCGCGTCGGGGTGGTGGTCGCGCGGGATCACCAGGACGTGGGTTGGTGCCTGGGGGTTGATGTCACGGAAGGCCACCGTCCGCTCTCCCTCACGGACGATCTCCGCCGGCACCTCCCCCTCGACGATCTTGCAGAAAAGGCAGTCGGGGTCGGCCATCGCACACCTTCCATCATGGGACCCTCGCCGTGCGGCGGGGCCCGTACCCGGTTCGTCCGTGGACCATGATGCCGCAGTGGCCCGTAGGTCGCAGGGGACACAAGGAAGAGATGAACCCTCAACCTTTCCGGGATCGTACCGATCCCGGCTCCCCCCACGGGAGTGGGATACGGCACGATAGGCTTGGCGTCCGTGCGCGTCGAAGTGTCCATTCCACCTGCCCTTCGGCCGGATCCGGCGCGTTCGGACGGGATCGCACGACTACCTGGAAAAGAAGAGGTATGCCCTTTCGTAAACCCCGCGACAAGGGTGTGCGTCGAACAGACGTGACGACAGAAACCATGGTCGCCGGAGCCGGCACGGCGCCGCTCTCGGTCGAGTGGGACGCGGACCACGCCGTGACGGAGCTCTATCGAGAGCACTACCGTCCACTCGTTCGACTCGCCACCCTTCTCGTCCGGGACCACGCGACCGCCGAGGAGGTCGTCCAGGACGCCTTCGTGGCCATGCACGGAGCCTGGCGCCGGCTGCGAGACCCCAACAAGGCCCTCTCCTACCTGCGTCAAGCGGTGGTGAACAAGGCCAGGTCCGTCCTGCGTCACCGCGCCGTGGTCGAGAAGCACGCCCCCAAGGCCCTGCCGGACGCCCCCAGCGCCGAGCACGGGGCCATGAACCTGTTGGAACGCGAGGCCGTGATCCGCGCCCTGCGTAAACTTCCCACCCGCCAGCGAGAGGCCATCGTGCTCCGGTACTACGGTGACCTGTCCGAAGCACAGATCGCCGATGCCATGGGCATCAGCCGAGGCGCGGTCAAGAGCCACACCTCCCGTGGTGTTTCCGCGCTCCGCTCTGCACTGGAGCAGACCTCATGAGCAGCCCCAACGATCCGAACGAGATGGAGTTCGAGAACCGACTCCGGCAGGCCCTGCACGCCTCGGCCGACGAATTCACACCGTCGGCCGAGGGACTCAATCTGATCCGTGAGCGCACCGAACGCCGCCGTGGCGCGCTCTGGCTCGGTCTTCCCTGGCTACGCCCCGTCGCCGCGGTGGCGGGGGCCGTACTCATCGCCGGTTCGGTGATCATGTCGAACCCCCAAGTGCGCGACCAGGTGATGGAGATCGTGCCCGCCGGGGCGGACCGCGAGGACACCCCTCCCGCCGCCGGTGAGGAGCAGGGCGGTGACGCGTCCGCTTCGTCCACCGCGAGCGACTCCGCGACCGGGACCAGCCACCCCACCGAGAAGCCCGAGGAGGGTTCCGAGGCCTCCCCCTCTCCGGAGGACGAGGAGGACACGGAGGAGGAGGGCGTGGAGTCCACCTCCAGCTGCCCGCCCAAGGACGAGGTCACGCCCACGGCGACCGACTCCGAGCGGGACAAGGAGGAGCGGGACGCGGCTTCGGCCGATCCCGAGTGCGACCCGGAACAGGAGCCGACCGAGGAACCGACCGGTCCCGGCACGGACCCCGGCACCGCCCCGGAGGACGACCCCGAGGACGACGAGTCCCCCGGTGGCGGCACCCCCGGTAACGGGAACAACGGCGGCGGCGGTACCGAGGACGAGCTTCCCAGCGCCCAGTGACCCGGGTGGCATGAGGACTCCGGTGGTGTGACACCGAGAAAACGAGGAGGACCCGCGCCTACGGCGCGGGTCCTCCTCGTTTCGTTCTACCAGCGCCCGGTTCGGGCCTGGAGCAGTGACAGGGCCGCCACCCCCGCGGTGGAGGTGCGCAGGACCGAATCGCCCAGCAGCGCCCGGACGGCACCCGCCTCGTCGAACGCGGCGAGCTCCGCTTCGGACACTCCGCCCTCGGGCCCCACCACAAGTACGACCTCGGTGACGGAGTCCGGCAGCGGCAGTCGGGACAACCGTTCGGTCGCGTCCTCGTGCAGGACCACCGACAGGTCGGCCTCGGCCAGCAGCGCCGCCGCGCCCTTGCGGTCGACGGGTTCGGTGACCTCGGGCAGGCGCGCCCTGCGGGCCTGTTTGCCGGCCTCCCGGGCCACGGCCCGCCACTTGGCGAGGGCTTTGGCGCCCCGGTCGCCCTTCCACTGGGTGACGCACCGTTCCGCGGCCCAGGGAACGATGGTGTCGACCCCGACCTCGGTCATCGTCTCCACCGCGAGCTCCCCCCGGTCCCGTTTGGGCAGGGCCTGGAGCACGGTCAGACGGGGACGCGGCTCGGGTTCGTCGAGGCGTTCGAGAACCCGGCACAGGAGGGCTTCCTTGCCGAGGACCTCCACCACCTCGCACCGCGCCCGCGAGCCGAGACCGTCGGAGAGATCAACGGTCTCGCCCTCACGGACGCGTCGGACCGCGGCGGCGTGCCGCCCCTCGGGCCCGTCGAGCCGGATCCGGTCGGCGGCCAGGGCCGCGGTGTCGACCAGGAATACCGGTGGGGTCACTTGCCGGCGCCGAAGGCGTCACGGATCTTGGAGAAGAACCCGCCGTGGCCAGGGCTGAACCGGCCCGGGTTCTGGTCCTCCCCGCGCAGTTCGGCGAACTTGCGCAGCAGGACCTCCTGCTCCTCGTCGAGCTTGCTCGGCGTCTCCACGTCCACCCGGATGCGCAGGTCGCCCCGTCCACCACCGTCGAGGTGGCTGACGCCCTTGCCGGGAAGGGTGATGACGTGTCCGGAGTTGGTACCCGGGCGCAGGTCGATGTTCTCTGTGCCGTCGAGGGTGTCGAAGGCGAAGGAGGCGCCCAGCGCGGCCGCGGTCATCGGCACGGCGATGGTGCAGTGCAGGTCGTCACCGTGACGCTCGAAGGTCGGGTGCGACTTCTGGACGATCTCCAGGATGATGTCGCCGCGCGGTCCGCCGTTGGGGCCGACCTCGCCCTCTCCCGCGAGCTGGATGCGGGTGCCGTCGTCGACACCGGCGGGGATCTTGACGGTGCGGGTGACCTTCTCGCGGACCCGCCCCTCACCGGCGCAGTCACCGCAGGGGTTGGTGATGACCGAGCCCTGGCCCGAGCACTGCGGGCAAGGGCGCGAGGTCATGACCTGGCCCAGGAAGGAGCGCGTGACCTGGGATACCTCACCCTGGCCATGGCACATGTCGCAGGTGGTTCGCTGTGAACCGGCCGCCGTCCCCTCACCCTGGCAGGTGTCGCACAGGATGGCGGTGGGGAAGGTGATCTCCTTGCTGACGCCGAACGCGGTCTCGACCAGGTCCAGCTCGATGCGGATCTTGATGCTGCGTCCGCGCCGGACCCGCTCGCGCGGGCCCCGCCCACCGGGCTGGCCGCCGCCGAAGAAGGCGTTCATTATGTCGTCGAAGGCGAAGCCGCCCGCGCCACCGAAGCCGCCGGCGCCGCCACCGCCTCCGCCACCCGGGGCGAAGGGGTCGTGACCCATGTCGAACATCCGACGCTTGTTCTCGTCGGAGAGGACCTCGTAGGCCTGGGTCACCTCTTTGAAGCGATCCTGGGTCGCCGGGTCGGGGTTGACGTCCGGATGCAGCTCGCGCGCGAGCCGCCTGTACGCCTTCTTGATCTCGTCCTTGGACGCGTCGCGACGCACCCCGAGAACCTGGTAATAGTCTCTGGCCACTGAGTTACTGTCCTGCCAAAATCTGTCCGACATACCGAGCCACCGCACGGACGGCGCCCATCGTCCCCGGGTAGTCCATCCGGGTGGGTCCCACCACACCGATCTTGGCCAGCGACTGGTTTCCCACACCGTAGTCGGCCGAAACGATGGAGGTGGATCGAAGGCCCTCGTGGAAGTTCTCGGCGCCGATGCGCACCGTGAGCATCGAGGGGTCCTTCGCCTCACCCAGCAAACGGATGAGGACCATGTTCTCTTCCAGTGCTTCGAGCACGTCCCGCAGACTCGCCGCGAAGTCGACCGCGGCGAGGTTGGCGGTTCCCGCCAGTACGATCTTCTCCTCGTGTCGTTCGACGAGGCTCTCCAGCAGGACCGAGAGGACGGCGACCGCCACGGGCCGGTCCTCCGGGGCAACCTGCGCGGGGAGGTCGTCCACCGCGTCCGGTACGTCACCGAGGTGCTTCCCGGATATGGCGCGGTTGAGCATGTTGCGCAGATCGTCGACCACCTTCTCGTCGACGACGCCCAGACCGTCGATGACGCGCTGTTCGACCCGTCCGGTGTTGGTGATGACGACCATCATGATGCGTTGGCCGCCCAGGGGTACGAGTTCCACGTGCTGCACCGACGAACGGGTCAGCGACGGGTATTGGACGATCGCGACCTGACGGGTGAGCTGCGCGAGCAACCGCACCGTGCGGGCGACGATCTCGTCGAGGTCCACGGCACCGCCGAGGAAGGACTCGATGGCGCGGCGTTCGGCGGCCGAGAGCGGCTTGACCGAGGAGAGCCGGTCCACGAACAGGCGGTATCCCTTGTCCGTGGGCACTCGCCCCGCGCTGGTGTGCGGCTGGGCTATGTACCCGTCCTCCTCCAGCGCGACCATGTCGTTGCGGATGGTCGCCGGGGAGACACCGAGCGGGTGTCGGTCGGCCAACGACCTGGAACCGACGGGCTCGTTGGTGTTGACGAAATCCTCGACGACGGCACGCAGGACCGCGAGCTTGCGCTCATCCAGCAACTCGCCACCTCCTGGCACTCCGTGGTCCTCAGTGCTAATTCTATGCCCGACCGCAAACGCGTGTGGGTACCCGCCGGTAGTAACACGGGAGCGAGGCCGTCTTCTTCCCGACGGATCGGCGACGTGCGCCACCCGACCACGCGGTTCCTGAGCCTGTCACCAGTACACTGCGGCACCGTGGTTACCAATGGAACCGGCCGTTACGGCCGCGACGTTCTGGCCGGAGACCGGCGACTCCCCAAGAAGGGCACGGTGCCCGAGAACCCACTCGACCACGACCTGGTGGTCGAGGACGCCGACGAGACGTTCTGTGGGGCGGTGGTGGCCTGGGACAAGGCCACGGTGACCCTGGAGGACCGTGACGGTGGTCGCCGGGTGTTCGAGTTGGCACCCGCCGCGTTCCTGGTGGACGGGAGACCGGTGACGCTGGTGCGCCCCACCGCGAAGCCGAAGGGCCCGCTGCGCAGCGCCTCGGGATCGATCGCGGTGACCGGCGCGCGGGCGCGTACCGCGCGGGAGAGCCGTATCTACGTCGAGGGCGCGCACGACGCCGAGCTCGTGGAGAAGGTGTGGGGTCACGACCTGCGGGTGGAGGGCGTGGCCGTGGAGTTCTTGGAGGGTGTGGACGACCTGCCCGCGGTGGTGGCGGAGTTCGCCCCCGGGCCGGGGCGCCGGTTGGGTGTGCTGGTGGACCACCTGGTGCCCGGGTCCAAGGAGAGTCGTATCGCCGAGCGGGTGCGCGGCGAGGACGTGCTGGTGGTCGGGCACCCGTATGTGGACGTGTGGCAGGCGGTCCGGCCGGGCGCGGTCGGGATCGGGGCCTGGCCGCGGGTGCCGCGTGGACTCCCGTGGAAGGAGGGGGTCGTGGACGCCCTGGGGTGGCGGATGGAGACGGGTGAGGCATGGCGCCGCATCCTGGGGTCGGTGCGCGGCTATGGTGACCTCGAACCCTCCCTGTTGGGACGTGTCGAGGAGCTCATCGACTTCGTCACGGGCCCCCATCCCCTGGAAGACTAGGCTTGCGGGACCACCGGCCCCACCATTCGGGCACGTCCGATCAGCATCCCCGACAGCGGATCCAAGGAAGACCATGAGCGAGACTCCGTCGAATCCCCCGTCCCCGGACGAGCCGCAGGGGCAGCAACGGCCTCCGCTGCCGCCACAGGCGCCGCAGGCGCCCCCACAGCAGGGCGGGCCGGGGTACGGGCGGACGCCCGGGCCGCATCCGCAGCAGCCCCCGGGCGCCCGGCCCGGTCCCGGTCCCGGTCCCGGTCAGCAGTATCCGCCTCAGCAGCCGCAGCAGCAGGCCCAGATGCCGCAGCAGTACGCGCAGCGGCCACCCCAGCAGGGACAGCCGGGTTTCGCCCCGCCCGCATCCGCGCGACCCGCCGACCACGGGCAGCAGTACGCGCAGCAGCCGCAGGCGCCACAGCAGGGGTTCGCCCAGCAGCCCCCGCAGCCCCAGCAGGTTCCCGGGCAGCAGCCCTACGTTCAGCAGGGGTACGCGCGGCAGCCCCAGCGGTCGAGCGGCGACGATGGCATCCTGGTCGCGATGTCGGCGCACCTGACCGGCTTCATGATCGCCTTCCTCGGCTGGATCCCGCCGCTGGCCATCTACTTCGCCAAGCGCAACACGTCGCCGTTCGTGCGGCACCACGCCGCCGAGGCCGCGAACTTCCAGATCACGATGCTGATCCCTTACGTGTTCGCGGGGGTTCTGTACGTTGGTCTGGGTATCTTCTTCGGGAACCTGGCGTGGATCGGTTCCCTTCTCATCGCCCTCGTATGGATCCTTTCCATCGTCTTCGGCGTCCTAGGGGCCTCAGGCGCGAACAAGGGGGCGTGGTACCGCTACCCGTTCAGCATCCGACTTCTCAAGTAGATACAGCTCTCGCACCGACAAGGAAACCGAGCCATGTCCTACCCCAACGGCCCATCTCCGGAGGATCCGTACTCCCAGCAGGGCGGCCAACCCGGTCAGCCCTCGGGCGGCTATCCCGCGCCCGACCAGGGCGGAGGATACCCGCCCCCGCCGCCCGGTCAGCCCGGCTATGGTCAGAGCGGCCCGCAGCAGCCCGGATATGACCAGGGTGGCCACCCGCAGCAGCCCGGCTACGGCCAGGGCGGTTACCCGCCGCCTCCCGGCTACGACCAGGGTGGTTACGCGCAGCAGGGCCAGTACGGCGGCTACGCCCCGCACCCCGGCATGCAGGGGTCCTCGGCGACCACCGGTCAGCCCAACCAGGACGAGCGCACCATGGGTCTGCTCAGTCACCTGAGCGGCATCCTGCTCAGCTTCCTCGGCCCGCTGATCTTCTTCCTGATCAAGAAGGACGAGTCCCCGTTCGTTCGCGACCAGGCCGCTCAGGCGCTGAACTTCCAGTTCATCCTGTTGATCGGCTACCTGATCTCGGCGGTGCTGTACATCATCTTCATCGGGGCCATCCTGCAGCTGGCCGTGTGGGTGTGCGCGGTCGTCTTCGGCATCCTCGGCGGCATCGCGGCCAACAAGGGCGAGTGGTACCGCTACCCGTTCAACGTCAGCTGGGTGAAGTAGTCTCCGGCCACGACCGGGGCTCGGCTTCGGCCGGGCCCCTTCGTCGTGTCCGGGTCGCGCGTTCGCCGGCGCGACTCAGGTGAGGTCGCGCACGACCGCGTCGGCGAGCAGACGGCCTCGGCGGGTCAGGGCGGCGTATCCGCGGGCGTGGGCTCCGGGTTCCAGCAGCCCCTCCCCCACCAGGCGTTCGGCGGTGGTCAGACCGGAGGCGTCGAGCAGCTCCAGGGGGCAGCCCTGTTCCATCCGTAGTTCGAGCAGGACGCGTTCGAAGCGGCGTTCGTCCTCGGTGAGGATCTCCCTGGCCTGTGCCGGCGTCTCCCGGGCGGCCAGGCGCGCGGCGTAGGCGGCCGGGTGCTTGACGTTCCACCAGCGGGTTCCACCGACGTGGCTGTGCGCGCCGGGGCCCACGCCCCACCAGTGCCCACCGGTCCAGTACAGCGAGTTGTGCGCGCTGCGGCCCTCGGGCGCGCGTGCCCAGTTGGAAACCTCGTAGGGGGTGTATCCGGCGGCGGCCAGGGCCTGGTCGGCCATGAGGTAGCGGTCGGCCATGGTGTCGTCGTCGGGTTCGGTGAGTTCGCCGCGGCGCACCCGGGCGGCCAGCCGGGTGCCCTCCTCGACGATGAGCGAGTAGGCGGAGACGTGATCGGGGCCCGCGCCGATCGCGGCCTCCAAGGACCTCGCCCAGTCGTCGTCGCTCTCACTCGGGGTGCCATAGATCAGGTCGAGGTTGACGTGCTCGAACCCGGCCTCACGTGCCCAGGCCACGCACTGTTCGGGCCGTCCGGGCGTGTGGCCTCGCTCCAGGACGCGCAGGACGTGCGGGCGGGCGCTCTGCATACCGAAGGAGACCCGGCTGAAGCCGGCCTCGCGTAGGCGGCGCAGGTAGTCGAGGGTGACCGTCTCCGGGTTGGCCTCGGTGGTGACCTCGACGTCGGGGGTGAGACCGAAGCGGTCCCTGATGGCGGCCAGCACGCTCCCCAGGTCCTCGGCGGGCAGCAGGGTGGGCGTGCCGCCTCCGATGAACACGGTGCTCACCGGGGGGCGCTCGCCGGTCAGGACCTTGTCGGCGAGGTCGATCTCGGCGATGGCCTGTTCGGCGTAGGTCTCGCGGGAGGAGGTGGCGGTGCCGTCCCGGGAGACGAGTTCCTCGGCGGTGTAGGTGTTGAAGTCGCAGTAGCCACATCGGGTGACGCAGAAGGGCACGTGGACGTAGAACCCGAGGGGCCGGTCGCCGAGTTCGGCGAGGGAGTGCGCGGGAAGCTCCCCGGTGCGGGGCACCGGTTCGCCGTCGAGGGCTACGGAAGGCATGTTCCCAGTGTCGCCGACGGGGCGGGGTGGGCGGGCACGGTCGCGGCCCGGCTGTGGCGGAGAGCTCGCGACATCGAGAGCTCGGACACATACCGACCGGTCGCGGACGTGCGCGGGGGCGGTGATCCGGGGCTTTCCCGGAACGCCCGCCGAGGTGGGACCTTCGTCCTTGGCGGCCATTACCACCGGGCCTCGAAAGGCGCTCGTACAAGGGGTTGTCTTGGAGGTGACACAACAGTTCGGCGAGAGGACACACGATGTCCGACCACACGACCACCCCCCGGAGCGCGCCGATGGAGGGGCGATCCCTCATCGGGTCCCGCGCGGCCCGTTACGTCTTCGCCGTCACCCGGATCTCGATCGGCTGGGTGTTCCTGTGGGCCTTCTTCGACAAACTGCTGGGGCTGGGGTTCGCCACCCCCGCCGAAGCCGCCTGGATCAACGGGGCGAGCCCCACCGAAGGGTTCCTCACCAACGCGGTCGATGGTCCCTTCGCCGGAGCGTTCGGCTCGATCGCCGGGACTTTCTGGGCGGACCCGCTGTTCATGGCGGGGCTGCTGGGCATCGGAGCCGCCCTGGTCCTGGGCATCGGTGAGAGGATCGCCGCCGCCACGGGCGCGTTGATGATGATCCTGATGTGGGCGGCGGTGCTGCCCTTGGAGACCAACCCGTTCATGGACGACCACATCGTCTACGCCCTGGTGCTGGTGGGCCTGGCGTGCGTGCGGTCGGCCGAAACCCTCGGGCTGGGTCGCTGGTGGGGTTCCACCGCCCTGGTCCGCGGGTTCCCCGCCCTGCGGTGACCCGAGCTCCCGTCCCGCGGTGGGTGCGGGACGGGAAACGGGGGTGCGTGCGCGCGGCACGCACCCCCCTTTTCGTGTTCGTGTCTCTTCGTGTTCGGGCGCCCGGCCGGTCAGTGGCCCTGGGCGGCGACCCTGGGTTGGTGTCGGGAGGGCGCCGCGACGGTGTGGGAGGGGGCGGCCGGTACCGCGGTGGTGGAGCCGCGCACGACCAGTTCGGGGTCGAAGACGTACTCGGCGTGGGAGACGGGGTGTCCGGCGATCTCGTCGCACAGGGCTCGCACGGCGGCCATCGCCATGGCGTTGATCGGCTGCCGGACGGTGGTCAGGGGCGGGTCGGTGAAGGCGATGAGCTGGGAGTCGTCGTAGCCGACCACGGAGAAGTCCTGGGGGACGCGCAGACCGCGCTGGCGGGCGGCGCGGATGGCGCCCAGCGCCATGATGTCGGATCCGCAGACCATGGCGGTGACACCGCGTTCGATGAGGCGGTTCGCGGCGGCGTGCCCACCCTCGACCCCGAACAGGGAGAGTTCGACGAGGTCGTCGGCGTCCAGGCCGTGTTCGGTCAGCGCCTGGTGGAAGCCCTCCAGCTTGCGGTGGACCGGGACGTAGCGCTCGGGTCCGCTGGTGAAGCCGATGCGGGTGTGGCCGAGGGCGACCAGGTGGTTGACGGCCAGACGGCCGGCCTCACGGTCGTCGGCGGAGATGAACGCCGCGGGGATGGCGTCGGAGTAGCCGTTGACCAGCACGATCGGCAACCGTCTGGCGACCAGGGCGTGGTAGCGCTCGTGCGAGGCGGAGGTGTCGGCGTGCTTGCCCGAGACGAAGAGGATGCCGGAGACGTTGCGCTCCAGGAGCAGCTCGACGTATTCGTCCTCGGATATTCCGCCGGGGGTCTGGGTGCACAACACCGGGGTGTAGCCACGCTGGGCGAGGGCTCCCTCCGCGGCCTGGGCGAACATCGGGAAGACCGGGTTGTCGAGCTCGGGGATCACCATGCCGACCAACCCGGCGGAGCGTTGTCGCAGCCGCGCCGGACGCTCGTATCCAAGGACGTCGAGGGCGGTCAGGACGGCTTTTCGGGTGTCGCCGCCGACGCCGGGCTTGTCGTTCAGCACCCGCGAGACGGTCGCCTCGCTGACGCCTGCGTGCCGCGCGATGTCGGCAAGTCGTGGACCCATAACGACAACTCTAGTCGAGATCGGCGTCACATGGCAGAAAGTTGACGGTAATCTTGCGCAAGAACTTGCAGCCACTCTTACGGAAGGACCCCGCTGATGCAGCACGAGGCGCACTGGTGGCGTGAAGCAGCCATTTACCAGATCTATGTGCGCAGCTTCGCCGACTCCAACGGGGACGGAGAGGGTGACCTGGCGGGGATCCGCGAGCGTCTCCCCCACCTGGCGGAGTTGGGCGTCGACGCGATCTGGTTGACCCCGTTCTACGTCTCACCGCTCGCCGACGGCGGATACGACGTCGCCGACTATCGTGACGTCGACCCACGATTCGGTACCCTCGACGACTTCGACGCCCTGCTCAAGGACGCCCACGAACAGGGCATCCGTCTGATCATCGACGTCGTCCCCAACCACTCCTCCTCGGAGCACGCGTGGTTCCGCGAGGCCGTGGCCGCCGAGCCGGGCGACCCGGCTCGCGCGCGCTACATCTTCCGGGACGGCAAGGGCGCCGACGGCGAGGAGCCGCCGAACAACTGGAAGTCGATCTTCGGTGGTCCGGCCTGGACCCGCCTCACCCGCCCCGACGGCACCCCCGAACAGTGGTACCTGCACCTGTTCGACCCCGGTCAGCCCGACTTCGACTGGACCCACCAGGAGGTGCACGACGAGTTCGACGACGTCCTGCGCTTCTGGTTGGACCGTGGGGTGGACGGCTTCCGGATCGACGTCGCGCACGGCATGGTCAAGGACCCGGCCCTGCCCGACATCGACCCCGACGCCAAGGCCGACATGCTCGACGGCAGCACCTCGCTGCCGTACTTCGACCAGGACGGCGTGCACGAGATCTACCGTCGTTGGTCGCGGATCGCGTCCACCTACGAGGGCGACCGCGCCCTGGTGGCGGAGGCCTGGGTCGAGGACTCGAACCGGATCGCGCGCTACCTGCGTCCGGACGAGCTGCACCAGGCGTTCAACTTCGAGTACCTGACCGCCCCCTGGGACGCGGCCCGGCTGCGCGAGGTGATCGACGGTTCCCTGAAGGCCAACGGGGCCGTGGGCGCCACCACCACCTGGGTGCTGTCCAACCACGACGTCGTCCGGCACGTGACCCGCTTCGGCGACGGCGAGCAGGGCCTGCGTCGTGCGCGCGCGGCGACGCTGCTCATGCTCGGCCTGCCCGGTTCCGCGTACATCTACCAGGGCGAGGAGCTGGGCCTTTCGGAGGTCACCGACCTGCCCGAGGAAGCGTTGCAGGACCCCAACTGGGAGCGTTCGGGTCGTACCGAGCGCGGCCGTGACGGGTGCCGTGTGCCGCTGCCCTGGGAGGGCGAGGAGGCGCCGTTCGGGTTCGGTCCCGAGGGTTCCATCCCGTGGCTGCCCATGCCCGAGCGTTGGGCCGGGTCGACCCGGGCCGACCAGAGCGGCGTGGAGGGCTCCACCCTGGAGCTGTACAAGACCGCGCTGCGGCTGCGTCGGGAGCTGGACGCCCTGGGCGACGGCTCCATGAACTGGCTGGAGTCGCCCGAGGGTGTCCTTTGCTTCGAGCGCGAGCCCGGTGTTCGGGTGGCCGTGAACATGACCGAGGCGCCGGTGGAGCTGTCCGCCTCCGGTGAGGTCCTGGTCGCCAGTGGCCCGGGTGTCGAGGTGTCCGAGGGCACCTTGACGCTGCCCGCCGAGAGCTCGGCCTGGCTGAGCGTCTGACCACCGACGCCGGGCGGCCCTCGTCCCGGACCGCCCGGCGTCACCCCCTGTTTCACCCCTGCTTCACCCCCAGATCCCCTGATGCGGGGCCACCCCTTCCGTGTGTCCACGGTCCCCGCCGGCTCTTCCTTTGGAGTGCATCATGAGGAAACTTCCTCTCTCACTGTGCGCGGGCACGCTGGCGTTGACCCTGGTCGCGTGTTCGGGCGCGGAGGAGGTCGACGACTACTCGTCGATCCCCTTGACCATCTGGGCCGACGAGGACCGTGCGCAGGCCATGCGGACCTTCGCGGAGGCCTTCTCCCGTGACGTCAACCAGGAGGTGGAGGTGATCGTGATCGACCACGAGGAGCTGCGCGCCAGCTTCCTGAGTTCGCACGCCACCGGCCTGGGCCCGGACCTCCTGGTCGGCCCCCATGACTGGACGGGTGAACTGGCCGCGGCGGAGTCGATCGTTCCGGTGGGGCTGGACCCCTCCCGGTCCGACCTGTTCTCACCGGGCGCCTTGGAGGCGGTCGGTTACGACGGCGAGGTGTACGGGGTTCCGTACGCCACCGAGAACCTGGGGCTGTTCCGCAACACGGACCTGGTCCCGGAGGCACCGGAGTCGATCGAGGACATGGCCCGGATCGGGAAGGACCTCGTGGACGCGGGGTCGGTCGATCAGGCGTTGAGTCTGCAGGTCGGCGAGGAGGGCGACGCCTACCACATCCACCCGTTCTTCACCTCGGCCGGTGGCTACCTGTTCGGCGAGGACGAATCGGGCGACCCGGACCCCACCGAGTTGGGGGTGGCGGCGCCCGAGTCGATCGCGGCCTTCGAGAAGTTGGCCGAACTCGGCGAGGACGGTTCGGGGTTGCTCGATCGCGACACCACCGCCGACAACGCCACCGACCTGTTCGCCACGGGCGCGGCCCCCTTCCTGGTCAGCGGCCCCTGGAGCGTCTCCACCATCGAGACGAACGGGATCCCGTTCGAGGTGAGCCCGATCCCCGGGTTCGCCGACGGCGCCGAGGCGCGCTCCCTGATCGGTGTGCAGACGTTCTTCGTGGCCTCCGGCGCGGCCGAGCCGACGTTGGCCCAGGAGTTGGCCGAGGCCTTCCTCGCCGACCCCGAGCTGTCGGTGATCCTGTACGAGTCCGACCCCCGTGTGCCCGCGCTGGACGCGGCGATGGAGATGGTGGCCGGCCAGGACCCCCACATGGAGGCGTTCCAACGGGCCGGGGAGGGCGGCATCCCCATGCCCGCGATCCCGGAGATGGAGGCCGTGTGGAACCCGTTCTCCCAGGCGACCGCGGACATCATCGGTGGAGCCGACCCGGCGGATGCGCTGACCGAGGCCGAACAACTGATCCTGGAGAGCTTCAGCCCCTGACCCGGGCCCTCGAACGAGCACCGGTTCATGCACTCCCAGTGACCATCACCCGACTGTTTCCAGGGTGTATCCACATCTTTATCCCCAGAGTTTGCAAGGACTTTCATGTCCTGCAAGTTATTGCTAACGTCACATCATCAAGCATGCCCGCAACGGACCCGCAACCTCCAGAACCGCATGCATGCCCTCCGTCAGTCCTCTTGGAAGGAAGACACCATGAGATCTCGAAGCGCGTCAGCGGTCGCAGGCATCGCCGCGATCGCCTTGATGGCGACCGCGTGTGGCAGCGACGGCGACACCGGCGGCGGTGAGGAGGGCTCCGCAGAGGGCACCCTCGTCATCTGGTCCGACCCCGAGCGCGCCGACGCCATCCAGAGCGCCGCCGCCGAATTCGCCGAGGCCAACGGCATCGAGGTCGACGTCCAGAACGTCTCCTTCGACGACATCCAGGGCGACATCGTCAACGCCCACCAGGCGGGCAACGCCCCCGACGTCTTCATCGGCGCCCACGACTGGACCGGCAACCTGCTGCGCAACGGCACCGTCCAGCCGATCGAGCTGCCCACCGACCGCGCCGAGGCGCTGGACGAGACCGCCGTGGAGGCCATGACCCTGGAGGGTCAGCTCCTGGGCGTTCCCTACGCGCAGGAGAACATCTTCCTCATGCGCAACACCGAGTTGGCTCCGGACGCCCCGGAGACCTTCGAGGAGCTCGTCGAGGTCGGCACCGACCTCAAGGACGACGGTGAGACCAGCGAGGTCCTGGCGATGGCGGTCGGCCAGGAGGGCGACCCCTTCCGCATGAACGCCCTGATGACCTCGGCCGGCGGCTACCTGTTCGGGCAGGACGACAACGGCGACTGGGACCCCGAGGACCTCGGCATCGGCTCCGACGAGACGATCGAGGCCATGGAGAAGATCGCCGAGTACGGCGAGGAGGGCGAAGGGGTGCTGCGCCGCTCCATCGACCTGGAGAACGAGGCCTCCCTGTTCTTCGACGGCGAAGCCCCGTTCTTCGTCGCCGGCCCTTGGAACGTCAGTGACGCCAACACCTCCGACATCGACTACGAGATCAGCGCCATCCCCGGTTTCGACGGGCTCGACCCCGCCAGCCCCTACATCGGCTACCAGGGCTTCTTCGTGACCGAGGGCAGCGCCAACAGCGCGCTGGCCGAGGAGTTCGTGGTCAACTACGTCACCGACTCCGACTTCATCCAGACGCTCTACGACGCCGACCCGCGCACCCCGGTGCAGAGCGAGGCCCTGGAGGCCGTCTCCGAAGAGGACCCGAACATCGCGCTGATGGCCGAGACCGGTGAGAACGGCATGCCGATGCCGAACATCCCCGAGATGGGTGAGACCTGGGAGCCCCTGGGTGTGGCCCAGGCCCAGATCATCAGTGGCGCGGACCCCCGTGAGGCCCTGGAGACCGCCCACGAAGCCGTCGCCGAGCGGATCGGCCGGTAACCGTGGCGGCAGACCGTTCCGGCGACGCGGGCGCCTCCTCCAAGGGGGCGCCCGCGGGCCGCAAAAGCCCGAGAGGCCCACTGGCGGGCGGCTCCCTCGGCGGCCAGATCATGAAGATCCTCCTATTGGGTCTCTTCACCGCCCTCGGCGTATGGGCGGTCCTGCCCCTGTACCTCGCGGGTGTGTGGTGGGGAATCGGTCTGGTCGTGGCCGTGGTGGCCCTCGTCTACTGGGTCTACTTCTCCAAGCGCACCGTCCCGGCCAAGTACCTCGTGCCGGGTGTGCTCTTCCTGATGGCCTTCCAGATCTTCCCGGTGCTCTACACGATGAGCACCTCGCTCACCAACATGAGCGATGGTCACCGGGGTTCCAAGGACCAGGCGATCGCGTCCATCGAGGCGTTCTCGGTGACCCGCGACGCCGACTCCCGTGAGTTCGTCCTCACCGTGGCCGCCAACGGCGACCCCGAGACCGGTGAACTGGTCTTCCTCCTCAGCGACGGCGAGGGTGGAACCTACGCCGGCACCGAGGAGGGGCTGAGCGACCTGGTCGGCGCCCAGGTAGACGACTCGGGCAAGATCACCGACACCATCGGCTACACCGTCCTGACGCCCGCCCAGGTGAACTCGCGCAGCGACGAGATGCAGGAGTTCGCCGTCCCCACCGACGAGGGCGCGGGCATCCGTTCCAGCGGCCTGTCCAGTGCCTTCGAGGGCAACGCCGTTCGCGTCTACGACGAGTCCTGCGACTGCATCGAGGACACCGAGACCGGCGTCGTCTACCACGCGGACGACGAGCGCGGCGCGTTCTACGACGAGGACGGTCAGCGCCTTCCCCAGGGGTGGCAGGTCGGGGTGGGACTGGACAACTTCCTCCGGTTCCTGTTCAACCCGACCTTCGCTTCCTCCTTCTTCGGCACCCTGGTGTGGAACATCGTGTTCGCCGTCACGGTCACCTTCCTGGTGTTCGTGGTCGGCCTGGCGGTGGCCCTGACCCTGCACGTGCCCAAGATGCGCGGCAAGGTGGTCTACCGAATCCTGGTCGTGTTGCCCTACGCCATGAGTTCGCTGGCCATGTACCTGCTGTGGCGGGACATGTTCAACGCCGACTTCGGCCTGTTCAACCGCATGCTCGGGTTGCAGGTGGACTGGTTGGGCGACGTGTGGGCGGCACGGTTCGCGGTGATCCTGGCCAACGTGTGGCTGGGCTACCCGTACATGTTCCTGGTCGCCACCGGAGCGTTGCAGGCCATCCCCCGGGAACTGGGCCAGGCGGCGCAGCTGGACGGGGCGGGGCCCTGGCAGGCCTTCAGACACGTCACCCTGCCGCTGCTGATGGTCGCGATGACCCCGATCCTCATCTCCACGTTCGCGTTCAACTTCAACAACTTCAACGCGGTGTGGCTGATCACCAGGGGTGGGCCGTTCGGTTCGGAGGGCACCACCGCGGGTGGCGCCACCGACCTGCTCATCACCTACACGTACAGGCTGGCCTTCAGTGAGGCCACCGCGCAGTACGGCTACGCGGCGGCGTTGTCGGTGATGATCTTCCTGATCGTCTCGGTGATGTCCGTGGTCACCCTGAGTCGGACCAAGGCCCTGCAGGAGGTGGAGCGATGAGCGTCTCCGAAGTCGCCGCCAGGCCCGTCTACCGGCGCAGTCCGAGCGCCCGGTTCACCCTGTGGGCCGGTCGGCTGGGTTGGCGTCACGCCGTCATGTGGGTGATCGCGGCGTTCGCGATCTTCCCCGTGTTGTTCGTGGTATCGGCCGCGATCAACCCGCTCGGTACCCTGAGCAGTTCCCAGTTGTGGCCGACGGGCGCCAGCCTGTCCAATGCCATGGAGCTGTTCCGCAACACCCCGTTCACCACCTGGTACGCGAACTCACTGTTCTTCGCGCTCACCAACGCGGCGGTCACCGTGCTGCTGTCGGCGCTGGCGGCCTACGCCTTCAGCCGGATGCGGTTCAAGGGCCGTCGGGTGGGGCTGATCGGGCTTCTGGTCATCCAGATGTTCCCGCAGTTCCTGGCGATCGTGGCGATCTACCTGATGTTCTCCAACATCGGCGAGCTCTACCCGGCGATCGGCTTCGACACCCGTTGGGGCCTGATGCTGGTGTACCTGGGCGGTGCGCTCAGCATCAACACGTGGTTGATGAAGGGTTTCTTCGACACCGTGCCCAAGGAGCTGGACGAGTCCGCCCAGATGGACGGGGCCACGCACGCCCAGGTGTTCTTCCGGATCATGTTGCCGTTGGTCACCCCGGTGCTGGCGATCGTGGCGCTGCTGGTGTTCATCAACACCATCAACGAGTTCCTGTTGGCCAGCGTGTTCCTGCGGGACACCGACTCCCAGACCCTGGGCCTGGGGCTGTACCAACTGGTGGACTCCCAGCGCAACGCCAACTTCGGCATGTTCGCGGTGGGCGCCATCATGCTGTCCCTGCCCACCCTGGCGGTGTTCTGGTTCCTCCAGCGCTACATCAGCGAGGGCCTGACCTCGGGAGCGGTCAAGGGCTAGCGGTCACGAACGACACCTCGTTCATCGACGAAGGGCGGTGGGGACTCCCCCACCGCCCTTCGTCGTCGCCCGCCGGCCGAAGCCGGACGGACCACTACTTCTTCTTCTTGTCCTCGGGGGCCGACTCCGTGGACAGCGCGGTGATGAAGGCCTCCTGGGGCACCTCGACCCGGCCGACCATCTTCATCCGCTTCTTGCCCTCCTTCTGCTTCTCCAACAGCTTGCGCTTACGGCTGATGTCGCCGCCGTAGCACTTGGAGAGCACGTCCTTGCGGATCGCGCGAATGTTCTCGCGGGCGATGACCCGGGCGCCGATGGCCGCCTGGACCGGGACCTCGAACTGCTGCCTGGGGATGAGTTCGCGCAGCTTCTTGGTCATCTCCACGCCGTAGGCGTAGGACTTCTCCTTGTGCACGATCGCGGAGAAGGCGTCCACCGGCTCACCCTGCAGGAGGATGTCGACCTTGACCAGGTCGGCCACCTGCTCGCCGATGGGCTCGTAGTCCAGCGAGGCGTACCCCTTGGTGCGGGACTTGAGCGCGTCGAAGAAGTCGAAGACAATCTCGGCCATGGGCAGGATGTAGCGCATCTCCACCCGGTCCTCGGACAGGTAGTCCATGCCCTGTAGCTCGCCGCGGCGCTCCTGGCACAGTTCCATGATCTGACCGATGTGGTCGGAGGGGGTGAGCAGGGTGGCCTTGACCATGGGCTCGTGGATGGAGTCGATCTTGCCGTCGGGGAACTCGCTGGGGTTGGTCACCACGTGCTCGGTGCCGTCCTCCATCTCCACCCGGTAGATGACGTTGGGGGCGGTGGAGATCAGGTCCAGGTTGAACTCGCGCTCCAGGCGGGCGCGGGTGATCTCCAGGTGGAGCAGACCCAGGAAACCGCAGCGGAAACCGAAGCCGAGGGCGGCCGAGGTCTCCGGTTCGAAGTTCAGGGCGGCGTCGTTGAGCTGGAGCTTCTCCAGGGCGTCGCGCAGCACCGGGTAGTCGGTGCCGTCGATCGGGTACAGCCCGGAGAACACCATGGGCTTGGGTTCCTGGTACCCGGCGAGCATCTCCGTGGCGGACCGGTTCAGGGCGGTGATGGTGTCACCGACCTTGGACTGGCGCACGTCCTTCACGCCGGTGATGATGTAGCCGACCTCGCCCACTCCGAGGCCACCGGACTTTTGGGGCTCCGGCGCGCTGACGCCGATCTCCAGGATCTCGTGGGAGGCCTTGGTGGACATCATCTGGATGCGCTCGCGCGGGCTGAGCTTTCCGTCCACGACCCGCACGTAGGTGACCACGCCGCGGTAGGTGTCGTACACCGAGTCGAAGATCATCGCGCGGGCGGGGGCGTCCGCGTCGCCGACCGGGGCCGGGATCTGGTTGACGATCTCGTTGAGGAGCTCCTCGACGCCCTCACCTGTCTTGGCGCTGACCTTGAGTACCTCGGAGGGCTCGCAGCCGATGATTCCGGCGATCTCCTCGGCGTACTTCTCGGGCTGGGCCGCGGGAAGGTCGATCTTGTTGAGCACCGGGATGATCTGCAGGTCGTTCTCAAGCGCCATGTACAGGTTGGCGAGCGTCTGCGCCTCGATGCCCTGCGCGGCGTCGACCAGCAGGATCGCGCCCTCACAGGCGGCCAGCGAACGCGACACCTCGTAGGTGAAGTCGACGTGGCCGGGGGTGTCGATCAGGTCGAGCGTGTAGGTCTTGTCGTCCAAGGCGGTGAACGGGATCCGCACCGCCTGGGACTTGATGGTGATACCGCGCTCGCGCTCGATGTCCATGCGGTCCAGGTACTGGGCGCGCATCTGGCGGTCCTCGACGACCCCGGTGATCTGGAGCATCCGGTCGGCCAGCGTCGACTTGCCATGGTCGATGTGCGCGATGATGCAGAAGTTGCGAATCAGCGCGGGATCGGTCCAGTTCGGCTGTGCCACCGTGCTCCGTTCAACGGGTTTGGTTCAGGGTCGTGTGCGCCTGTGGGGGCGGTTTCCCGCCTCGGCCGCGGGCACACGGCGTCCTCCATCCTCCCATGACGCGGGCACCGCCCTCACCGGGTGTATCCCGAGGCGGTACGGCAGTATGGGCGCGAGGCGCGGGTGTCGATGTCCAGATTATGCGAACCGACGCCGGGAACGGACCCGGTGGGTGAGAGCGGGTGGCGTAGGGGTGAAGTGGTTTCTGACACGGCTGTTGGCCGGGGTCGCGGCGGTCCTGGTGCTGGTGGTCGCCGCGGGCGCGCTGTTGAGCTTCCAGTTCTCGGGCACGCCGAGCGACGGGGCCGCCTCCCAGGAAACGGACGCGGCCTGGGTGGGTTCGTGGGAGGACACCGGAGCCCTGGCCGAGCTGTTGGACACCGGCGCGGTGAACACCCTGTACGTGTACGCGGGCGACGTGGCCGCCGACGGAACGGTGGAGCGGGTGCCCGACACCGAGGCGCTGCTTTCGTGGCTGGACTCCACCTACCCGCAGGTGCGTCCGCTGGCGTGGTTGCGGCACGTGGAGTCCGGGTCGTCGTTGCTGAGGGACCGTTTCCCCACCGAGGCCCGTGAGACGCTCGCGCCGACTGTCGCCGAGGTGGCGGCGGACGGTTTCGCCGGGCTGCACATGGAGATCCGACCGGTGACGGTGAACGACCCGTCGATCCCCACGCTGATGGCGATGGTGCGGGAGGAGTTGGGCGCGGACCCGGTGCTGTCGGTGCAGGCCCACCACGTGGAACTGCTCCCCGGTGGTCGCGTGGCGTCGTTCGTCGCCGACGGCGAGGAGAAGTACTGGTCCAAGGGGTATCTGGACCAGGTGACCGAACACGCCGACGAGGTCGTGTTGCCGGGGGTGGACGCGAACATGCCGACCGAGGGCATGTACGGCGGATTCATGGTGCGGCAGGTGACCGAGTCCGTGGCGGCTCTGGGTGGGCGCGAGGACCTGACCCTGCGTTTCGGGGTGCCCGCCTACAGCGGTGAGAAGTGGGGGCCCGGCCATGAGAACGAGAACGCGCTGACCGCGATCGCCGCGATCAGGTTGGGGCTTTCCAGGGCGGAGCCGCCCGAGGAACTCACCACGGGTGTGGCGCTCTACCTGGCCGACGAGGCCGAGGAGGCCGATCTGGACGCCTATCGCACGGGGTGGCTGGGACCGATACCGTGACCTCGCGTTCCCGAGGTCCGAGTGGTCCAACGGATACGGCATAATGGAGAGTCCGTGTCTCGGACTTCCACGTTCGAATTCGAGCCCTTCTGGTCTCACACACACCCTGCGTCGGCGCCCACGCGAGCCACTCATGGAACGGCTGCCCATGAGACGAGCCGCCGGATCGATCGGCGCGCAGATCAAAGTTACTGGAGCACGTTTTCGCATGGCGAACATCAAGTCGCAGAAGAAGCGCAACCGGCAGAACGAGAAGGCTCGTCTCCGCAACCAGGCGGTGCGCTCCTCGCTGAAGACCTCCATCCGGAAGTTCCGCGAAGCCGCCGAGGCCGGGGACGTCGAGAAGGCCACCATCCTGCAGCGTGACGCCGCTCGTACCCTGGACAAGGCCACGAGCAAGGGCGTCATCCACAAGAACCAGGCCGCGAACCGCAAGAGCGCGATCGCCAAGCGTCTGGACGCTCTCCGGTCCGCCTAGGGATCAGATAGCACGCGACCTTCAGGGCCCGGTCTCCCCCGAGGAGACCGGGCCCTTCGCGTCCCCGGGTCGCCCGGGCGGGCCACCCGCGAGTTATCCACAGGTTGAGATCACCCGGTGACAGCCGGTGGTGAGCTCCCTAGCGTTGAATCCATGACCGCTTCGCGCCGGTCACGGCGCCGCACTCCCGTCTCGACCCCCGAGGAACGACTCCGCGCACTCGGCTTGGACTCCTCCCCCTCCGCCAGGCGTCTGCGCGCCCGTATCCCGCGTCCACCCGCCGATCCCGCGACCGTCCCCGTGCCCCGGCCGGGCACCGACGTCCCGAGCGCGCCCTACGCGGTGCGCGACACCCGCACCCCCTATCGGCCCGCCGGGCGGGACTGGCCCGAACGCGCCCCGGAGGACGTGCTCACCGTCCCCGCGCCCGCGCCCGTTCCCGGTCCCGGGACAAAGCGGCCCGAGCCCACCCCTTCGACGGACGAGCCCCACACCGGTTCCGGCCCGTGGCGGGACCCCGGCCGCCGTGGACGTTCGGTGCCGGACCGGCCCACCGGAACATCCCGCCCTCCCGCCGGGTACACGGAGTTGGTCCCGGACGAACCCGCGGCGGCCCTGGACCGGATCACCCGGGGCTGGGCCACCGAGGCCGCGTTGTCGCGTCGTTCCCTGGCCGTACTGGTGGTCTTGGGTCTGCTGGCGGTGGGGGTCGCGTTCCTGATGCTGCGCGAACGCCCCGAGGAGGTCGTCGCACCAGAGCTGGTCACCCAGGCGGCGTCCGACGACGCCCCGCCGGCCGCCTCCGGCGCTCCCCCACCGGACGACGACGCCCCGGACGGCGAGGTGGTGGTGCACGTGGGCGGCGAGGTGAACGAACCGGGCCTGTACACGATGCCCGCGGGTTCCCGCGTGGCCGACGCCGTGGAGGAGGCGGGCGGCGCACTTCCCGACGCCGATCTCGACCTGCTCAACCTCGCCCGGACGCTGACCGACGGCGAACGCGTCCTCGTGGGGGTTCCGCAGGAGGAGATACCGGGTGACGGTGGCGCGGCGGCGAGCGGTGGGGAGGGAGCGACGGTGAACATCAACACCGCCGACGAGGAGGAGTTGCGTTCCCTCCCGGGGATCGGGGAGAAGAAGGCGCGCCAGATCATCGACCACCGGGAGTCCATCGGTGGTTCCTTCGCCAGCGTCGAAGACCTGCTCGGGGTGGACGGGATCGCGGAGAAGACCCTGGAGAACCTGCGTCCGCACGTGACGGTGGGGTGAGTCGACCATGGTGACGTGGTTGGGGACCGACGCGCACGGGTTGGGGCGTCCGCCGGACCTACGGCTGGTCGCTCCGGCCTTGGCGTCCTGGGCCGCGGCACTGGTGGCCTTGGCCGTGCCCGCGTGGGCGGCGTGGTCGTTGGCGGCCGCGATGGCGCTCACCGCGGCACTGGCGTTCCTGGGAGGACGGGCGTCCGCACTGCTCGGGGAGGCTCCGCTCGCCGCCGTCGCGGCGACCCTGGTGTGCGCGGCGACGGTCGCGGCGGTGGCCGGCCTCCACGTGCATCGGACGGTGACCAGCGCCGCGGTGGCCGCAGCCGAGCGGGGCGGTGAGGTGGAGTTCCGTGCCGTGGCGACCGTCGATCCGCGGTCTCGGGCGGGCATGCCCCGGCCGGGAAGGGCGCAATGGGTGGTCCCGGCCCGCACCGTGTGGGTCCGTGTGGACGGTGAGATCCGTGCCTCGCGGGCGTCGGTGGTGGTGTTGGCCTCCGGTGCGGATTGGTCGGGGCTCCTGCCGGGCCAGGAGTTCACCGCGCGCGGGGTGTTCCTGACCGCCGAGGACGAACCACTGACGGCGGCGTTGGTACCGGTGCGCGGGCCTCCGGAGGAGACCGACGGGCCGGGGCGACTCCAGGCCTTCGCCGGTGAGGTCCGCGCCGACCTGAGGGAGGCCGCGTCGGCGCTGCCCCAACCGGAACGCGGGCTGTTGCCGGCGTTGATCGTCGGCGATACCTCTGAGCTGCGGGAGGAGACCGCGGAGGACTTCCGGGCCACCGGGATGACGCACCTGTTGACGGTCAGCGGGGCCAATCTGGCGATCCTGACCGGGTTCGTGTTGGCGGTGGCGCGATGGACCCGGGCGCCGACGTGGTGTTCGGTCCTGGGCGGCGCGGTGATGATCTGGCTGTTCGTACTGGTGTGCCGACCGGAGCCGAGCGTGGTGCGGGCCGCGTTCATGGGCTCGTTGGGGTTGTTGGCGCTGGCCACCGGGCGGGCGCACGCCGGTCTGGGCGCGTTGGGCGTGACCGTGGTGGGCGTGCTGTTCGTGGCTCCGGGGCTGGCGACCTCCTTCGGGTTCGCGTTGTCGACGTTGGCCACGGCCGGGATTCTGCTGCTGGTGCCGGGATGGTCGCACGCCTGGTCGGCGCGGATGCCCCTTCCCGTGGCGGAGGCCCTGGCGGTGGCTGTGGCGGCGCACGTGGCGGTGGCCCCGGTGCTGGTGCTGCTGTCGGGGGAGGTGTCGTGGGTGGCGGTACCGGCCAATGTGTTGGCCGCTCCGGTGGTGGCGGTGGTGACCGTGGCGGGGTCGGCGTTGGCCGCACTGGCGTCGGTCTGGTCGGATGCGGCGACGGTCCTGGTGCACCTGCCGGGACTCGGGGTGTCCTGGATCGCCGCGGTGGCGACGGTGGGGGCGCGGGTTCCGTACGGGGCGCTGCCATGGCGCTCCGACGTGGCCGGGGCGTTGCTGCTGGCGGCCCTGGTGGCGGTGTTCCTGCTGACCCGCGGTCGGCCACGCCGGGTGTTGGCCGCCGTGACCGTCGCGGTGCTCCTGTTGGGACTCTCGGCCCGTTGCCTGCCGGGGGGTTGGCCACCGAAGGGGTGGGCGCTGGTCTCCTGTGACGTGGGGCAGGGAGACGCGTTGGCGCTGTCCGTCGGCCCCGGAGAGGCGGTGGTGTTCGACACCGGGGACGACGTGGAACTGGTGGACGGATGCCTGGAGCGGCTGGGGATACGAGAGGTCCCGTTGTTGATGCTCAGTCACGACCACTCCGACCACGTGGACGGTGTTCCGGGGGTGCTGCGGCACCGCCGGGTCCCGGCGGCGTTGGCCCCCGCGGGTTTCGAGGACACCGCGGTGGGGCGCCTGTTGGCGGAGGAGGGCGTGGAGCTCCTGACCGCCGAGCGGGGACAGACCTTCAGGGTGGGTTCGTGGACGCTGCGGGTGTTGTGGCCACGGCCGGGCTACGTGGGGACGGTCAACGACACCTCGGTGGTGGTCCGGGCGGACGGCACGCACCTGTCGGCGCTGCTCACCGGGGACATCGAGGTGCCGGCCCAGGGTGAGCTGCTGCGCGGGCCGGACTCCGAGCTGTTGGCGGTCACCGTCCTGAACACCCCGCACCACGGGTCGGGTACCCAGGACCCCGCCTTCCTGGCCGCGACTCGGGCGAGGGTGTCGGTGACCTCGGTGGGCGCGGACAACCCCTACGGGCACCCGGCACCGTTCACCCGGAACATCCTGAAACGGATGGCGCCGGTGAACGCGCGTACCGATACGGACGGGGACGTGGCGGTGCTGGACGACCCGGTGCGCGTGGTCTCCCGCGGGCCCTCCCCGGGCCGATGACCCACCGAACGGCACCGGCCGGTCGGTGGGTCGTGGCATGCTCGTGGTATGCCTGCACCCGCCCTCATCACACTCATCGTCGGCGACGAGGAACTGCTCGTCGACCGGGCCGTGGCTGCGGTGGTCGCCGCGGTCCGCGAGTCCGATCCGGAGGTGGACGTCCACGACCTCGTGCCCTCCCAGATCGGCCTGTCCACCCTGGTGGAGGTCACCTCGCCCTCCCTGTTCGGCGACCGCCGGGTGGTGGTGCTCCGTTCCTCCCAGGACCTGACCAAGGACCTGGCGGCGACCGTCATCGACTACCTCAAGAGCCCCGCCGACGACGTGAACCTGGTGCTCACCCACGCCGGCGGCGCCAAGGGCAAGGCGGTGTTGGAGGCCGCCACCAAGGCCAAGGCGCAGCGGATGGACTGCAAGGGCCCCAAGAAGGGTCCGGAGCGGGTGGCGTTCGTCAGGGGCGAGTTCACCACGGCCAAGCGACAGATCACTCCCGACGCCGCGGAGGCCCTGGTCGACGCGGTCGGCACGGACCTGCGGGAGATCGCCGCGGCCTGCACCCAGTTGATCGCCGACACCGAGGGCCGTGTGGACGCCGCCGCGGTGGCCCGCTACCACTCGGGCAAGGCCGAGGCCTCCGGGTTCACGGTGGCGGACCGGGCCGTGGAGGGGCGTCTGCCCGAGGCCCTGGAACAGCTGCGCTGGTCGCTGGCGGTGGGCACCGCACCGGTGCTGATCAACAGCGCCCTGGCCGGGGCGGTGCGCGGGATCGCGGTGGCCGCCCAGCCCCCGCGTGGGATGAGCGAGGCCGATCTGGCCAAGCGGGCGAAGGTACCACCGTGGAAGATGCGGTCCCTGCGCCAACAGGCCAGGGGATGGAGCCCCGCCGGGGTCACCCGTGCCATGGCGGTGGTCGCGGAGACGGACGCGCTGATCAAGGGCGCCGGCCGTGACCCCGAGTACGCGTTGGAGCGCGCGGTCATCGAGATCGCCCGCGCCCGCAGCAACCGCTGAGGCCGTCAGCGGATGGTCTGACCGCCCTGCCACACGCGCAGGGTCTTCAGCCCCATGGACCAGGCGAAGGCACCCTCGTGGTCGGCGTCCCACTGCACCATGTCGGCGAGACCGCCCGGGGCGATCCGTCCACGGTCGTTGAGTCCGAGGGCCCGTGCGCCGCCGACCGTGGCGGCGTTGAGCGCCTCCTGCACGGTCATCTCGAACATGGAGACCGCCAGGGAGATGACCAGGGGCATGGAGGTCGTGCCGGACTGGGCGGGGTTGTGGTCGGTGCCCAACCCCACGGGGACACCGTGGTCGAGCAGGGCTCGCACCGGCGGGGTGCGGCGTTCGTGCAGGGCCGTGGTGGGGCAGGCGACCACCGGTGTGCGGGTGGCGGCCAGGGCGAGCATGTCCTCGTCGTCGGCCTCGTGCATCAGGTCCACGGAGGTGCAGCCGAGTTCGGCGGCCATGCGCACGGCGCCGTGGCGGGGCCGTGAACAGGCGTGCATGGTGGTGCGCAACCCCACGGACTGTCCCACGCCGAGCAGCATGTGGGCGTCCTCGGTGGTGAACTGCTGGTTGTCGCAGTAGATGTCGACCCCGTCGGCGCCCGCCATGGCGGCGTCGCCGAGCCAGGAGGCCGCGGTGGCCACGTATTCCTGGGGGCGGCCGAAGAACTCGGGCGGTACCCCGTGCGCGGGGAAGAACGTGACGTGCAGGCGCGGCATGCCGGGTTCCTCCTCCAGGGAGCGCAGCAGGCGCACGTCGGCGAGTTCGCCGTCCCGGGTGAGGTGGTAGCCGGTCTTGGCCTCCACGGTGGTGCAGCCGGAGAGCACCCAGTGCCGGAGCCGTTCGCGGACGGCGTTGCACAGGGTCCAGGGGTCGGTTCCACGGGTGATGGTGACGGTGGTGGACACTCCTCCGCCGGCGGCGAAGATGTCGGCGCGGGTGGCGCCCTTGGCCCACATGTTGACCTCGGCGTAGCGGTCGCCGGCGTACACGGGGTGGCAGTGGGCGTCGATGAGTCCGGGGGTGACGAGTCCGCCGTAGATGTTGACGATCTCGTCGACGCCGGTGAGGTCCTCCATCACGCCGGGAATGCATTGTGGCAGCTCGGCGGCGGGTCCGACCCAGGCGATGCGGTCGTTGTCGATGAGGACCGCCGCCTTGGTCAACAGCTCGTTACCGGTCCAGAGGCGACCGATGTTGGTGAGGAGTACTACCGACATCAGATGGTCCGCCCCCGCCGGTCAGGTCCGTTGCGCGCCACGCGAACGGGGGGCGCGAAGAACACGGGCGGACATGGCGACCTCGTATCTGGCTGTGCTTCCGACAGGGCCGTGGGCGGCCTGGGGCCACCGCGCGGTACCGGGTCAGTGGGGGCGCACCGTCGGGGGGCGGAGGCCACTGCCGGCCAGTGCTCCAAAACCGTAGTCCATTCGCCGACGCCGTGTACACCTCCCCACAGGGACGAATGCGAACGTTCCGGGGCGAAGTTCGCGGAATCGTTGAGTGACGAAGAGCACCCGAATTGCGCTTGAGCTGCGATGACCCGCGTCACGGGTGGAAAACGGCCTATCTCTCAGAACACGAGAGACCCGGAAGACGCCCGGGGCCGGGGTGTCCATGCGGACTCCCCGGCCCCGGGCGTGTCACCGTCCGGAGGACGGCCTCCGGTCAGACGGTGCTCAGCGCGTACCCCTCGAACCTGGCCGCGAGCGACGCGGGCACGAACGCGTGCAGCTCGGTGCCGTCCGCGGTGTGCTCCTCGGTGACCACGCGCCCCTCGTCGTGGGCGCGGGCGATGAGGTCGCCCCGCGAGTACGGGACGAGCGCGCGCACCTCCTCGGCGATCTCGGGAAGCGCCTCGGCCAGGGCCGTCACCAGGCCCGGGATGCCTTCGCCGGTACGCGCCGAGACCTCGACCAGGTCGGGGTATCGGGTGCGCAGGGTCTTGACGATGTCGGGGTCGGCGGCGTCGACCTTGTTGAGCACCATGAGCTCGCGGACGTCACCGGCCTCGATGTCGGCGAGGACCTCGTGCACGGCGGAGATCTGCGCCTCGGGGTCGGGGTGCGAGCCATCGACCACGTGCAGGATCAGGTCGGAGTCGGCGACCTCCTCCAGGGTGGAGCGGAAGGCCTCCACCAACTGGTGCGGCAGGTGGCGCACGAAACCGACCGTGTCGCTGAGCGTGAAGCCGCGACCGTCGGGCGTGCGGGCCTGACGGACCGTCGGGTCCAGGGTGGCGAACAGCGCGTTCTCCACCAGCACCCCGGCTCCGGTGAGCCGGTTGAGCAGACTGGACTTGCCCGCGTTGGTGTACCCGGCCAGAGCGACCGAGGGCACCTGTCGGGTACGACGGACGTCGCGCTTGACGTCGCGGGCGGTGCGCATGTGGACCAACTGCCGGCGCAGCTTGGCGACCCTGTCGTGGATCCGACGACGGTCGGTCTCGATCTTGGTCTCACCGGGACCGCGCAGACCCACTCCGCCGTTGCCGCCACCACCGGCGCCACCGGCCTGGCGGGACAGGGAGTGGCCCCAACCGCGCAGTCGTGGCAACAGGTAGTTGAGCTGGGCGAGTTCGACCTGGGCCTTGCCCTCGCTGCTGCTCGCGTGCTGGGCGAAGATGTCCAGGATGAGCGCGGTGCGGTCGATCACCTTGACCTTGACCACGTCCTCCAGCTGGATCAGCTGACCGGGGGTGAGCTCGCCGTCGGTGATGACGGTGTCGGCGCCGGTGGCCTCGACGATGTCGCGGAGCTCGGCCGCCTTGCCCTTACCGATATAGGTGGCGGGGTCCGGCTTGGAACGGCGCTGGGTGATGCCTTCCAGGACCAGGGCACCGGCGGTCTCGGAGAGTGCGGCGAGTTCGGCGAGCGAGTTGTCGGCGTCGGCCTGGGTTCCCCGGGTCCAGACTCCGATCAGGACCACGCGCTCCAGGCGCAGGGCCCGGTTCTCGACCTCGGTGACGTCGGTGAGTTCTGTGGACAGCCCCTGAACGCGACGTAGCGCGTGGCGTTCGGCCAGTTCCATCTCGCCCTGATCGGGCGAGCCCTCACGGAACGCGTCCTCGGCCTCGTGGCCGGTTCGGTCGTCTCCGTGGAAGTCAGCAGTATTCATATCCCTCCAGTTGGGTCAACGCGGGTGGCTCCGGGAATCTTCCCTGGCTCGATGGTGGCATCCGCCTTGAGTGAAGGCACGTTAATTATCGCGGCCGGTGTGACACAAGCCACCAGGACACGGTCGCCGTGTAACCTTCGAAAGTGCGGCGAGACCAAAGAAACCACGTATTTGCGGAAGAAGATTCACGAAGCTTCCCTTAGCGGAAACTTCACCCGCCATCGACACCGCGAGTGACGTTGACCGCTTGACATCGAGATAGTAGTTTCACTTCCACATACCAGAAGCTTATTTCGTATTGCGGAAGGTTTTCCATGGGCGCCACGCACGGGGTCGAGATCACGGGACCCCTCAACGACCGGTTCGACGAGATCCTCACCGACGACGCCCTCGCGCTCGTCGCCGAGCTGCACCGCACCTTCGAGTCCCGCCGCCAGGACCTCCTTGCCGCGCGCAGGACCGTCGAGGCGCGGGTCGCGGCCGGGGAGGACCTCGACTTCCTCCCCGAGACCAAGCACATCCGTGAGGACGACTCCTGGAAGGTCGCGCCCGCCGCCCCCGGCATCACCGACCGCCGCGTGGAGATCACCGGACCGACCGACCGCAAGATGACCATCAACGCGCTCAACTCCGGCGCGAAGGTGTGGCTGGCCGACCTTGAGGACGCCAACACCCCGCTGTGGGAGAACATGATCCAGGGGCAGCTCAACCTGCGCGACGCCCTGGACCGGCAGATCGACTTCACCTCCCCCCAGGGCAAGACCTACGCCCTGAAGGAGGACTCCGAGCTGGCCACCATCGTCGTGCGCCCCCGAGGCTGGCACCTGGACGAGAAGCACATCCTCGTCGACGGTCAGCGCACGAGCGGCGGCATCGTCGACTTCGCGCTGTACTTCTTCCACAGCGCACAGCGTCAGATCGACAAGGGCAAGGGCCCGTACTTCTACCTTCCGAAGATGCAGAGCCACCTGGAGGCCCGCCTGTGGAACGACGTCTTCGTCCTGGCCCAGGAGCGGCTGGGCATCCCGCGCGGCACCATCCGCGCCACCTGCCTGATCGAGACCATCCCGGCCGCGTTCGAGATGGAGGAGATCCTCTACGAGCTGCGTGAGCACTCCGCGGGTCTCAACGCCGGCCGCTGGGACTACCTGTTCAGCATCATCAAGACCCACCGCACCCGCGGCCGCGGGTTCCTGCTGCCCGAGCGCAACGCCGTCACCATGACCGCCCCGATGATGCGCGCCTACACCGAACTGCTGGTCAAGACCTGCCACAAGCGCGGCGCCCACGCCATCGGCGGCATGGCCGCGTTCATCCCGTCCCGCAAGGACGAGGAGGTCAACAGGAACGCCTTCGCCAAGGTCCGCGACGACAAGTCCCGCGAGTCCGGTGACGGCTTCGACGGCTCCTGGGTCGCCCACCCCGACCTGGTCCCGATCTGCCGCGAGATCTTCGACGGCGTCCTGGGCGAGCGGCCCAACCAGATCGACAAGCAGCGCCCCGACGTCGAGGTGACCGCGGCCGACCTGCTCGCCGTCGACCAGACCCCCGGCGGCGTCACCAAGGCCGGTCTGCGCGCCAACATCAACGTCGCCCTGCAGTACCTGGCCGCCTGGATGGGTGGCAACGGCGCGGTGGCCATCCACAACCTCATGGAGGACGCCGCCACCGCCGAGATCTCCCGTTCGCAGATCTGGCAGTGGCTGCACAACGACGTCACCCTCGACGACGGGCCCAAGGTCACCGCCGAGCTCGTCAAGCAGATCATCGAGGAGGAGCTCGTCACCATCGAGGACGCCCTCGGCGCCGGCTACGACGAGGGCTTGTTCGAGCAGGCCAAGGAGCTGTTCACCGAGGTCGCCCTGGACGACGAGTACGTCGACTTCCTGACCCTGCCCGCCTACGAGCGCATGCCGTAATGGTCAGTTATATTTCATAAAACGGAAGATTGTTTCCACCGCACCCCTTGTCTCGGCAAGGGGTGCGGTCGTACGGTCCCTCTGCGAGGTCGAGTCCTTCCGACCGCACCAGGGGAGACGCCCATGGCCACGTCCGTACGCCCGACGAGCATCCCGGCGGCGCTGACCGCCCTGGTCCCCCGACTACGCGAGATCTGCGGTGAGGACGGTGTCCTCACCGACCTCTCCCGACGTCGCGTCTACGAGAGCGACGGCCTCACCTACCACCGCGCCACCCCGGGCGTGGTCGCCCTGCCGACCACCACGGCGCAGGTCGCAGCCGTCATCTCCCTGTGCGCCGAACACGGCGTCCCCTACGTTCCCCGCGGCGCCGGCACCGGCCTGTCCGCGGGAGCGCTCCCCCACGCCGAGGGAGTCCTCCTCGTCACCTCGCGCATGCGTCGCGTCGTCGAGATCGACCTGGAGAACGAGTGCGCCGTGGTCGAACCCGGCGTGGCCAACCTCGACATCACCCGTGCCGCCGCCCCGTACGGCTACTACTACGCGCCCGATCCCTCCAGCCAGCAGGTCTGTTCGGTCGGCGGCAACGTCGCGGAGAACTCCGGCGGGGCGCACTGCCTCAAGTACGGGTTCACCTCCGGGCACGTGCGCGGTCTGGAAATCGTCACCCCGTCCGGCGAGGTCGTGGAGCTGGGCGGCAAGGCGACCGGCGCGCACGGATACGACCTCATCGGCGCGTTCATCGGATCCGAGGGCACCCTGGGCGTCGCCACCCGCGTCACCGTCTCCCTGACCCGCTCGCCACAGAAGACCGTCACCCTGCTGTCGGCGTTCACGTCCATGGACGCGGGGGGTGAGGCCGTGGGCGCGATCATCGCCGCCGGGGTACTTCCGTCCGCGATCGAGATGATGGACGTGTTGGCCATCGAGGCGGCCGAGGCGGCGGTGGCCTGCGACTACCCGGCGGGTGCCGCCGCGGTTCTGGTGGTGGAGTTGGACGGGCCGGCCTCGGAGGTCGACGCCCAGGTGGAGAGGGTGACCGAGCTCTGTTCCGCCAGCGGTTCCTTCGAGACCCGCACCGCCAGTGGCGCGGAGGAACGGGCGCTGATCTGGAAGGGCCGCAAGTCCGCCTTCGCCGCGGTGGGCCGGATCAGTCCGGCCTACATCGTGCAGGACGGGGTGGTGCCGCGCACGGCCCTGGGCGAGGTGCTGGGCCGCATCGCCGCGTTGTCCGCCCGGACGGGCATCCGGGTGGCCAACGTCTTCCACGCGGGTGACGGCAACCTGCATCCACTGGTGTTGTTCGACGACGCCGAACCCGGCGCGGGAGAGCGCGCCGAGGAGGTGTCCGGGGCCATCCTCGACCTGTGCGTGGAGCACGGGGGCTCCATCACCGGTGAGCACGGGGTGGGTGTGGACAAGGCGTGCAAGATGCCGCGCATGTACTCCGACGACGACCTGGCCACCTTCGACCTGTTCCGGCGGGCGTTCGACCCCGACGGGATCGCCAACCCGGACAAGCTTTTGCCCACCCCGCGTCTGTGCGGGGAACGGCCCGGGGTGCGCACCGGGGCGCACCCCTTGGTGGAGTCCGGGCGGGCCGAGCAGTTCTGACCCCGGACGGCGAGAGGTGGGAAGGGCGAGCGTGAAGGACTTGGACGTCGAAGGCGTCACCCTGCGGGCGGGGATCGGGGCGGACGCGGTGTGCGGGGTCGCACCCGACCGTGTGGCCCGTCCCGAGGACACCGAGGCGCTCGGACGGCTGCTGGCCGCCGCCCGTGACGCCGGGGCGACGGTGACCCCGCGCGGGGGCGGCACCGCCCTGGACTGGGGTTCGCCGCCCCGATCCCTCGACCTGATGGTGGACACCTCGGCGCTGTCCTGGGTCGACCACAACGCCGGCGACCTGGTCGTCGAGGTGGGCGCGGGTACGCCACTGGCCGAGCTTCGGCGGACGCTGGCCGAGGCCGGGCAACGCCTGTCCTACGACCCGGTGCGCGTGGGCGGGACCGTGGGCGGTGCGTTGGCGACCGGGGTGAACGGACCCCGTCGGTTGCTCGCCGGAACGCTGCGGGACCTGGTGATCGGGATGACCGTGGTGCGCGCCGACGGGGTGGTGGCACGCAGCGGTGGTCGCGTGGTCAAGAACGTGGCCGGGTACGACCTGGCCAAGCTGCACACCGGCGGCTACGGAACACTCGGGGTGATCGCCTCGGCGGCGTTCCGGCTGCACCCGTTGCCACCGGCCGTTCGGGTGGTGGGCGTGCCGCTGCGGTCTCGGGAGGGGACCGAGCGGGTCCTGTCGGCGCTGCGGGCCACCACGGTGGTACCCGCGGCGGTGGAACTCGACCACGGTCGGTTGTGCGTGGTCCTGGAAGGAACCACCGAGGGTCTGGTCCCCCGGGTCGAGGAGACCGTTCGGGCGTTGGGCGGGGACGACGTGGAGATCGCCGAGGCGCTCCCCGAGGGGTGGGGCGTCCTGCCCACCGAGGGCACCCTGGCGCGGGTCCTGGTACCTCCGGCCGACGTTCCGGCCCTGGTCGAGGATCTGGACGCCCTGGCCGGCGACGTCCGATGGTACGGGTCGATCCCGGCGGGGACCCTGTACCTGTCGTTCGCTCCCGGTACCCCCGCCGACGTCGTGGAGAAGATGTCGGCGGCGGTCCGCCGCGCCCCCGATCGGTCCGCGGTCCTGCTGCGCGCCGAACCACACCTGCGGGAGGCCGGGGTCGATCCCTGGGGCGAGGTTGCGGGCCTGTCGCTGATGCGGGCGGTCAAGGACTCCTTCGATCCCGACCACCGACTCTCGCCCGGCCGCTTCGCCGGCGGGATCTGAACCGTTCACCGAGCGCCTCCTGGGAGGATCCCGTGACCGAACGACCGACCGAACCGGCAGCCGGACCGGAACGACTCTTCGGCGATCTGCTGAACGACTGCGTGCACTGCGGTTTCTGCCTGCCGACCTGCCCCACCGACGTGCTGTGGGGCCAGGAGATGGACTCCCCGCGCGGGCGCATCCACCTGATGTCGCAGATGCACGAGGAGGACGTGCTCACCGAGACCGCCGTCGGGCACTTCGACAACTGTCTGGGCTGTCTGGCGTGTGTGTCCTCGTGCCCGTCCGGGGTGGCCTACGACGCGCTCATCGAGCACACCCGGTACCGGGTCGAGGAGGAGTACGAACGCCCTCGGGGACAGCGCGCGCTGCGCGGGGCGGTGTTCTCGCTCTTCCCGTACCGCAACCGCCTCCGGGCCATGCGCGGCCCGCTGCGCGCCTACCAGGCGAGCGGGGTCTCGTCGCTGATCCGCAGATCCGGGATCCTGGACCGGATCTCGCCGACCCTGGCCACCATGGAGCGCATCGCCCCGCCGCTGTCGGCTCCCCCGCCCCCGCTGCCCGAGCTGGTACCCGCCGTGGGTGAACGACGCGCCCGGGTGGGCATGCTCGTGGGCTGTGTGCAGGGCGCGTTCTTCCCCGAGGTCAACACCGCGACCGCCCGGGTACTGGCCTTGGAAGGCTGTGAGGTGGTGATCCCGCGCGCCCAGGGCTGCTGCGGAGCGCTGTCGGGTCACTCGGGCAGGCTGACCGAGTCGGCCGGCTTCGCCAAACGGCTGGTCGAGGTCTTCGAGGCACGCCAGGTGGAGCGGATCGTGGTGAACTCGGCCGGCTGCGGCTCCAGCATGAAGCACTTCGACCGGACCCTGGAGGAGGCGGGCGCGGGCACGGCCTGGGTGGAGCGCGCCCGGGCGATCTCGGCGAAGGTGGTGGACCTGACCGAGTACCTGGTCGCCCTGGGACCGCGCGCCGAGCGCCACCCGATCCCGCTCCGGGTGGCCTACCACGACGCCTGTCACCTGTCCCACGGCCAGGGGATCACCGACCAGCCCCGTGAGCTCCTCCGACAGATCCCCGGTCTTGAGGTGGTCGACCTGCCCAACAAGGAGATCTGCTGCGGTTCGGCGGGCGTGTACAACCTGTTCAAGCCCGAGGCCGCGGGCGAGCTGGGCGACCGCAAGGGGCAGGACGTGGCCACCACCGGCGCGGAGGTACTGGTGTCGGGCAACCCCGGGTGTTCACTGCAGATCGCCTCGGCGATGGAACGCGCCGGCACGCCGGTGACGGTGACCCACACCGCGCGACTCCTGGACGCCTCCCTGCGCGGCCTGAGAGCGGAGCGACTGCTCGGGGTCAGACCAGGACGGTCTCGCCCTCTGCGACGATGACCGCGGGGCCCCGGAGGCGGGCACCCGAAGCGTCCAGGTGAACGGTGCACTCGCCGCCCAGGACACGCACCTTCCAGGTGGAGCTTCGGCCCTCGGGGGCGGCCGCGGCGGCGGCCGCGACGATGCCGGTGCCGCAGGAGCGGGTCTCGCCGGAGCCGCGCTCGAACACCCGCATGTCCAGCACCCCGGGAGCGACCTCGTTGTAGACCTCGACGTTGGCGCCCTCGGGGAAGGCCTCGGGGTCCAGTTCCGGGGGCAGGCTCAGGTCGACGTCGGCGACCGGGATGTCGACCTCGCAGGCCAGATGCGGGTTGCCCACGGAGATCTGGTCGCCGTGGACGACCTGACGGGCGAGCTTGGCCGAGGAGGTGCCCTGCATCTCCACCCGGCCCATGTCTATGGTGACGTCACCGTCGTCCTCGATGACGACCTCCTTGGCGCCGTCACGCGTGCCGACCTCGAACCGGTCGGCGTCCACCAGCCCGGTGTGCAACAGGTAGCGGGCGAAGACGCGCACCCCGTTTCCGCACATCTCGGCGACGCTGCCGTCGGCGTTGCGATAGTCCATGAACCACTCGGCCCGTTCGGCGGTGCGCGCCGCCGGGGCGAGGGCCTCGCCGAGCTCACGCGTGCGGATCACCCGAAGGACGCCGTCGGCGCCGATGCCCGCTCTGCGGTCGCACAGCAGCCGGACGTCCTCCTCCGTGAGTCGAAGCTCCCCGTCGGGGTCGGGGAGGATCACGAAGTCGTTCTCTGTTCCGTGGCCCTTGGCGAATCGCATGCGGCCATCCTAGGGGCGCTCGTGGACATGACCCGACCATCGATCCTCCGTTGATGGTCACGAGCCGTGCCCGGCGTGGTTACGCTGGAGGAATGATCAAGGTGATCGCGGTCGTGGGCCCGACCGCTGTGGGCAAGTCGGACCTGGCCGTCGACCTGGCGGAGCGGTTGGAGGAGAGCACCGGACGCCGGGGCGAGGTGATCAACGCCGACTCCATGCAGCTGTACCAGGGCATGGACATCGGCACCGCGAAACTCTCCGAGGCCGAACGTCGTGGTGTCCCCCACCACCTGTTGGACGTGTGGGAGGTGCACCAACCCGCCGACGTGGCCAGCTACCAGAGCATGGCCCGCGAACTCGTGGAGGACTGCGCCGACCGGGACGTCATCCCCGTGCTGGTGGGCGGTTCCGGACTGTACGTCCGAGCGGTGCTGGACCACATGGAGTTCCCCGGCACCGACCCCGCGGTGCGCGCCCGTCTGGAGGCCGAGTTGGCCGACGTGGGGCCGGGTCTGCTGCACGCCCGTCTGGCCGATTCCGATCCCGAGGCGGCCCGCACCATCCTGCCCGGCAACGGACGACGGATCGTCCGCGCGCTGGAGGTCATCGAGCTCACCGGCAGGCCGTTCACCGCCAACCTGCCCGACCACACGTCCTTCTACCCGTGCCTGCAGTTGGGGTTGACCACCCCGCGCCCCGAACTGGACGAACGCATCGACCTGCGCGTGGAGCGCATGTGGGACCAGGGTCTGTTGGAGGAGGTCCGCCGACTGGACAAGCAGGGGCTGCGCGAGGGCCGCACCGCCGCCAAGGCCCTGGGATACGCCCAGGCGTTGGCGCAGCTGGACGGGGAGATCACCGAATTGGAGGCCAAGGAGAGCACCGCCCAGGCCACCCGTCGGTTCGCCCGCAGGCAGGAGTCCTGGTTCCGCCGGGACCCGCGCGTGCGTTGGCTGCCCTACGACTCCCCCACCCTGACGGAGCGGGCGATGGCCCTGGTCGAGGCGGCCCTGACCGGCCGCGGCGACGAACCGGGCGAGGCCCTGGTGGACGTGGCCACCATGGTCCCCTTCCCGCAGGGCCGAGACCAGGACACCTGATCAGGCCTTGAGCCACAGGGCGACGTGGTAGCCCACGCCGTAGGGGGCCTCGTAGGCCAGGGTCTCCGCGTCGAAGGGCCGCTCCCCCGCCGCGCCCGCCAGGGCCTGCCAGGCGGGGCGGCCCGCGACCATGAGCGCACGGGCGGTGTCGGGGTCCAGCCCGGCCAGATGAGCCGTGTCGGCCTCGGCCAGGGCTTCGGCGACGGCGTCGTCGTAGGGGATCGCGCGTTCGTCCACGTATCCGGGTGAACTCTCGGTGCGGCGTGCGCTGCCGTCCCCCATCACCAACAGGACCACCCGCGCGGCGGAGTCGGCCAGGGCCGCGCCCCGTTCGGCGGCCCGCTCCGGGGTGACGTCGGCGGGTAGTTCCAGGTAGCCGTCCGGGGTGAGGCCACCGCGTTCGGCCAGCCATCGGCCCGTGGTCGCCGCCAGGTCCAACACCCCCGGGGCCGGTCCCACGCGTACGTCCACGCCGTAGGCCCGTAGGTCCCCACCGGTGTCCGCTCCGTACTCCCGTTCGATGGGGCCACGTCCCACCACGTACAGCCGGTCGGCCCCGCGGCGGGCGAGCGCGGTGACGGCACGGTCACAGGCGGCGCGCAGTGGGTCGAGTTCGGCGCGAGCACCCTGGGCGACCTCGGGGAAAAGTACTGGCGGATGGGGACACACGGCGGCGGCGATCAACACATGAGGAGGCTACCGCCGAATCACCGGTACCTCTTGTGCGGGGCGTCGGGTCGATCTATCGTTGACTTCGTGACCGGTTTTGAAATCCGGTCAGGAAGTCAGCGACATCGACCCGAAGACGACGAGGTACCACCGTGACGACGAGAAGCGGCTCCAGGACGGCCAGGGAGGCCGAACGCGCCCGACGCGCGGCACGCATCCTGGACGTGGCCGGGGAAGCCCTCGTCACCTGGGGATACACCAAGATCACGATGGAGGACGTGGCGCGTCGGGCCGACGTCGGCAAAGGCACCGTGTACCTGCACTTCCCCACCAAGGAGACGCTGTTCAGCACGGTGCTGGTGCGCACGCAGATCGAGGTCGGCACCCACCTGATCGAACGTTTCCGGGCGGATCCCGCGGCGGTCCTGCCGAGTTCGATCGCCCGTGAGATCCACCTCGCCCAGGAGCGATGGCCGATCCTCAAGGCGCTGCTCACCAGTGACAACAACACCCTCGGCTCGATGCTCACCGCCGTCGGCGAGGAACGCGGCGACCTGATCAGGCGCCGGGCCCGGGTGATGCTCACCTACACCGAACTGCTGCGAAGGCACGGTCTGCTCCGTGCGGAGCGCACCGCCGAGCAGCAGAACCACATGTTCGTCTCGACCGTTCTGGGGGCGCTGGTCACGCCGTCGCTCCTGGAACTGCAGTCCTATCCGCTTCCGGACTTCGCGACACGGGCGGACATCCTCGCCGACACCGTGCACCGCGCCCTGGAGTCACCCGCGAGCCCTGAGGCGTTGCTCGCGGCCAGAGACGAGATCCTCCCCCTGTTCGACGCCCTGCTGGCCACGGCCCGGGACGTCCTGGCGGAGTATCTCCCACCCGTAGGCTGACCTCCCCTTTGGAGGGGACATGAGCACTCCGACGCTTCCCGACCTGACCTCACCCGAGGCGGCCGCCGAACTGCCCGGCATCCTGGAACGCCTCCGCGAGGCCGGGGGTTCGGCCCCCGCCTCCTTCGGTGGATCACCCGCCCGGCTGTTCGTCGACGACACCGACGCGCGCACCATCCTCAGCGACAGGCGCTTCGTCGTGGACGCCGCGAACATGGAGGGGGAGACCACCTCGCTGTCCCGTCCCGAACTCCTGCGTCACCTGGGGATCGAACCCGACCTGATCGTCTACGCCACCCAAGGTGTGCTGGACAAGGACGGAATCGACCACGTGCGTCTGCGCAAGCTGGTCTCGCGCACCTTCACCGTGCGCCGGGTCCAGGCGATGCGCCCCGGTGTCCAGGCCATCACCGACGAGCTCCTGACCGAACTGCCCGACCACGTCGAGGACGGCTCGGTCGACCTGCTCCAGCACTTCGCCTACCCGTTGCCCATCAGGGTCATCTGCGACCTGGTGGGCGTGCCCGAGGAGGAACGCGACATCTGGCAGGTGTGGAGCCACGCCCTGACCTCGTTCGACCTGAGCGATCCCGCGCGGCTCAACTCGACCCTGCGGGAACTGACCGCCGCCTCACGACGACTCATCGCCGCCCACCGGGCACGGGAACACGACGACCTGTTGGGCGACCTGGTCCGGGTGACCGACGACAACGGCGACCGCATGTCCGAGGACGAGCTGATCACCATGATCCTCTCGCTCGTCATCGCCGGGCACGAGACCACCGCCAACCTCATCGGCAACGGCACCCGCGCCCTGCTCGCCCACCCCGACCAGCTGACGCTGCTCAAGGACGACCCGGAACTGCTGCCCGCGGCCGTCCACGAGCTGCTGCGCTGGTGCGGCCCGGTGTTCCAGACCCGGATGCGTTACGCGACCGAGGACGTGGAACTGAACACCGGCGTGGTCCGACGTGGAGAGGCGGCCATCGCGATGATCGCCGGTGCCAACCGCGACCCGAACGTGCACCCTGATCCCGACCGGCTCGACCTCACCCGCCACCAGGGCGTTCCCGGTGAGGCCCACGTGGCGTTCGGGCACGGCATGCACTACTGCCTGGGCGCCGCCCTGGCCCGGTTGGAGGGTCAGGTGGCCTTCGGGTCCTTGTTCGGAGCCTTCCCGGGCCTGTCCCTGGATCCGGACAGGCCCGCCTCCCGACAGCCCAACTTCGCCTTCAACCGCTTGGAGAACCTGTACGTGCGGCCGTAGGTCCGGTCGAGGTCGGGGTCAGACGTCGCAGCAGCCGCCGGCGGGGGCCGGCTGTTCGTCGGGGGCCCCGATCTTCGGCATGCCGAGCAGCACCTCGGGCTTGCTCACCTGGACCGGCCTGCCCTGACGGGCGTCCCAGGCGTCGCCGGCGCGGGTCCGACGCAGTTTCCGAATCCCGGAGTCCGCGACCAGGTGGTGCGGGGCCGCGTAGGTGATCTCGACGGTGACCATGTCGCCGGGGCGGGGCTCCTCGCCGTCGCCCAGGCCGAAGTGCACCAGACGGTTGTCGGGGGCGCGGCCGGACAGGCGGCGGTGTTCGCCGTCCTTCTTGCCCTCGCCCTCGGCGACCATGAGCTCGACCTCCCGACCGACCAGCTTCTGGTTCTCCTCCCAGGAGATCTGGTCCTGCAGGGCCACCAGGCGCTGGTAACGCTCCTTGACGACCTCCGGCGGCACCTGCTCGTCCATGGTGGCCGCCGGCGTCCCGGGGCGCTTGGAGTACTGGAAGGTGAACGCCATCGCGAACCGGGACTCCCGGACCACGTGCAGGGTCTCCTCGAAGTCCTCCTCGGTCTCACCGGGGAAGCCCACGATGATGTCGGTGGTCAGGGCGGCCTCCGGCATGGCGGCCCGCACCTTCTCCACGATGCCCAGGAAGCGTTCCTGGCGGTAGGAGCGACGCATGTCCTTGAGGACCTTGCTCGACCCCGACTGCAACGGCATGTGCAGCTGCGGCATGACGTTGTGCGTCTCGGCCATGGCCTCGATGACGTCGTCGGTGAAGTCGCGCGGGTGCGGGGAGGTGAAGCGGATCCGCTCCAGCCCCTCGATCTCGCCACAGGCGCGCAGCAGCTTGGAGAAGGCCTGACGGTCACCGAACTCGCTGCCGTAGGCGTTGACGTTCTGCCCGAGCAGGGTCACCTCGGTGACGCCCTCCTCGACCAGCGCGCGCACCTCGGCCAGCACGTCACCGGGACGGCGGTCCTTCTCCTTGCCGCGCAGCGCGGGCACGATGCAGAAGGTGCAGGTGTTGTTGCAGCCCACCGAAATGGAAACCCAGGCCGCGTACGCGGACTCGCGACGGCTGGGCAGCGTGGACGGGAAGTGCTCCAACGACTCGGCGATCTCGACCTGCGCCTCCCGCTGGACGCGCGAACGCTCCAGCAGGGTCGGCAGGGAACCGATGTTGTGCGTTCCGAACACCACGTCCACCCACGGGGCGCGGCGCACGATCTCGCCGCGGTCCTTCTGGGCGAGGCAACCGCCCACGGCGATCTGCATCCCGGGGTTGGCGTCCTTGACCGGACGCAGGTGCCCGAGGTTGCCGTAGAGGCGGTTGTCCGCGTTCTCTCGGACCGCACAGGTATTGAAGACGACGATGTCTGCGGTGGTGTCCTCGGCTGCGCGCGCGTACCCAGCGTCCTCCAGCAGACCGGAGAGGCGCTCGGAGTCGTGGACGTTCATCTGGCAGCCGTAGGTCCGCACTTGGTAGGTACGACTCTGGCTCACCGGTCCAGGCTATCCGCTCTTGGACGGGCCGCCGTCCCGGAGACCGGAAGCGAGGGCGGACACGGTGGGTGGCCGGTATCGGCCGGCCGATGGGGACTTCGATCCTGACCTGGGTATCTCCCGAAGGCCTCCGCACGGAGGGAGCCCGACGAGATCACGGGGAGTCACGAATGAGACGCTACAGAACGGAACCGCCACTCGTTGCGACGAGGGCGGATCCATGCATGCCATCACATAACGGTTTCGCGAATCACGCCGTAACAAGTCTGCTACTGGCGAAGCCAGGTGGCGTTTTCGTGATGACACGGCAACTCGGACCCATTAGGTTCCGATCATGACTTCAACTCCTCTCGTCGTGCTGGAGAACGTCAACAAGCACTTCGGCGACCTGCACGTGCTCCGCGACATCGATCTGACGGTGAACTCCGGCGAGGTGGTAGTCGTCATCGGTCCGTCCGGATCCGGCAAGTCGACGCTGTGCCGCACGATCAACCGGCTCGAGACGGTCGACTCCGGCACCATCTCCCTCGACGGACAACCGCTGCCCGCCGAAGGCCGCGGTCTGGCCAAGCTGCGCAGCGACGTCGGCATGGTCTTCCAGTCCTTCAACCTGTTCGCCCACAAGACCGTTCTGCAGAACGTGACGCTGGGCCCGATGAAGGTGCTCAAGCAGTCCAAGTCGGACGCCGAGGCGCGCGGCATGGAACTGCTCGACCGGGTGCAGATCGGCGACCAGGCGAACAAGTACCCAGCCCAACTCTCCGGCGGCCAGCAGCAGCGCGTGGCCATCGCCCGAGCCTTGGCGATGAACCCCAAGGTGATCCTCTTCGACGAGCCGACCTCGGCCCTGGACCCCGAAATGGTCCAAGAGGTCCTCGACGTCATGACCGACCTGGCGAACGAGGGCATGACCATGGTCGTGGTCACCCACGAGATGGGGTTCGCCCGTCGCGCGGCCAACCGGGTCGTGTTCATGGCCGACGGACAGATCGTCGAGGAGAACACCCCCGACGAGTTCTTCACGTCCCCCCGGTCGGACCGGGCCAAGGACTTCCTGTCCAAGATCCTGACCCACTAGTCCGCCCCCGGACGATGACCCAGCAGCTTCGCACGCTCAAGGAAGAGGTACCCCACATGCGAGCCCGTCGCATCAACACCGTTCTGGGCGGCGCCGCCGTCCTCGCTCTGGCCCTCACCGCCTGTGGTACCGCCGAGGTCGGCGACTCCGGCGGCGACGGAGGCGAGGGCGGTGGCGACACCATCACCATCGGTGTCAAGTACGACCAGCCCGGACTCGGCCTCGACGAGGGCGGTTCCCCCGTCGGCTTCGACGTCGACGTCGCCACCTTCATCGCCGAGGAACTCGGCTACTCCGCCGACCAGATCGAGTGGACCGAGGCAGCCTCGGCCAACCGCGAGTCCTTCCTCCAGCAGGGCACCGTGGACATGATCATCGCGACCTACTCCATCACCGACGAGCGTCGCCAGGTCGTCGACTTCGGCGGCCCCTACTACGTCGCCCAGCAGGACATCCTGACCCAGGCCGACAACTCCGACATCACCGGGCCCGAGGACCTCGACGGCCGCGTGCTGTGCTCCGCCTCCGGTTCCCGTTCGGCGCACAACATCACCGACGAGATGGAGATCGACGCCGAGCTGCGCGAGGCCGGCAACTACTCCGAGTGCCTGGAACTGCTCGGTAACGGCACCGTCGACGCCGTGACCACCGACAACACCATCCTCGCTGGCTTCGCGGCCCAGAACCCGGACGAGTTCCGGATGGTCAACAACCCGTTCGGCGAGGAGAAGTACGGCGTCGGCCTGCCCGCCGGTTCCACGGAGCGTTGCGAGGAGGTCAACGCGGCCATCACCAAGATGTGGGACGAGGGCGCGGCCACCGAGTACCTGGAGAACGCCTTCGGCGCGACCGACTTCGCCTACGAGGAGGAAGTCCCCGAGCTCGAAACCTGCGCCTAAAACCGTCATTTGACCTCGTTCGGAAGGTGGGGCCGACAACCGGCCCCACCTTCCGGGCCTTGACCGGCTGGGACCCATGGAAGCCTTTCTCAGCAATATCGACAGGGTCGTCGACGGTTTCTCATGGACCGTCAGGCTGACCCTGCTCAGTGCCTTCTTCTCATTCATCCTGGGCATCCTGCTCACCGCGATGCGGGTCTCCCCTGTCCCGCTGCTCCGCGGACTGTCCACCGCCTACGTCGAAGGCATCCGCAGCACCCCGCTGACCCTGGTGCTGCTGTTCTGCGGTCTGGGCCTCAACAGCGCCCTGGGCGTGAGCCTGGCCGACAGCGTGGCGATGGACGTGTTCTGGTGGGCGGTGATCGGCCTGTCCGCCTACACCTCCTGCTTCGTGTCCGAGACCCTGCGCTCCGGCATCAACACCATCCCCCTCGGGCAGGTCGAGGCGGCCCGTTCCCTGGGCCTGACCTTCACCCAGAACCTGCGCCTGATCGTCGTACCGCAGGCGTTGCGCACCGTAGTGGGTCCGCTGGGCAGTGTGCTCATCGCGCTCACCAAGAACACCACCGTCGCCTCCGTCGCGGGGTTGGGCGTCCAAGAGGCGTCCCGGGAGATGAAGCTCATGTTCGACCAGGGCATCGCTCCGGTCCTGCCGACCTTCGTCGGATTCGCGATCGGGTTCCTGATCCTGACCCTGCCGATGGGTTACTTCTTCGGCTGGCTCGCCAAGCGTGTGGCGGTGGTCCGATGAGCATCCAGACCTCGGTTCTCTTCGACGTTCCCGGGCCCCGCGCCCGGAAGCGCAACGTCCTCTACACGGTCCTCACCGTCTTCTTGGCGTTGATCGGCCTGTCCATCCTGTACCTGGGGTTCAACCGGACCCTGACCGACCGCGAGTCGAGCCTGTTCAGCGCCGAGACCTGGGCGGTGAATCCGGCGGGCCAGTGGGCCGCCGACATGTGGGCGCCGTTCCTGCGCGCCGACACCTGGACCGGATACGTCATCCCCGGTCTGCAGAACACGCTGACCGCGGCGCTGACCGCCTCGGTGCTGGCCGTCGTGTTCGGTCTGGTCTTCGGCATCGGCCGGCTGTCGAAGCACTGGTGGATCCGCGTGCCCTCCGGGGCCATCGTGGAGTTCTTCCGTGGCATCCCCCTGCTGATGCTGATCTTCTTCACCATGGCGCTGCCCATCGTGGCCTGGCAGGTGTTCAACGTTCCCACCGGCACCTTCCAGGTGACCGCGCTCGCCGCGGTCGTCACCGGTCTGACCCTGTACAACGGGTCGGTGCTGGCCGAGGTGTTCCGGGCGGGCATCCTCGCGGTGCCCAAGGGACAGAGTGAGGCCGCCGAGTCCATCGGCATGAGCCGGACCCAGACGATGTGGACGATCCTGATCCCTCAGGCCGTCACGTCGATGATGCCCGCGATCGTGGCGCAGCTCGTGGTCCTGTTGAAGGACTCCGCACTCGGCTACATCATCGCCTTCCCGGAGCTGCTGCGCAGCTTCACCCT
Organism: Nocardiopsis sp. NPDC006832; assembly: GCF_040635885.1. Lineage (NCBI taxonomy): Bacteria > Bacillati > Actinomycetota > Actinomycetes > Streptosporangiales > Nocardiopsidaceae > Nocardiopsis > Nocardiopsis sp. NPDC006832. The sequence continues at coordinate 59,060 of NZ_JBEYLC010000040.1, forward strand.
GCTGGCGACCCGGGAGAGCAACGTCATCCCGGCGGCGATCATCTGTGCCCTCATCTACATCGTGATCAACCTGACGCTGAGCAGGGTCGCGATCTGGCTGGAGCGTCGCAACGCCCGGCGCGGCAGGCCCTCGGCCAAGCCCACCGCCGCGGGAGGCGCTCCCTCCGAGGTGAACGGCACCCGTGGTTCCGACGAGAAGCCGACGGGGGAGACCGGCCCCGACAAGGGCTGACCGGGCCCGCTCCACGGCTCACGCCGCGGCCCCGTCGAACGCACCCCGAGTGCGATCGGCGGGGCCGCCGCCGTTTGTCCCTCCGAGTACCGGTCAGGGCTGCACAGCGACCCCGTGGAGCACTAAGGTCGACATGTCATCTCATCACACACGACCCATCCTGAGCGGGACATGTCTGAACTGTCGAGCCCTCATGGCCGCTGGCCATCGCCTATCAGCGCCGGAGACGTCGCCCGAGGAACGCTGCTGCCCGCGTTCCCCTCTGTTCGAGGCGACGAGGTCTGGTGGCAGGAGTACCGACCGGCCGAGAACGGCCGCACGACCCTGGTACGGCGGGACTCGGACGGGTCCGTGCACGACCTGCTTCCCGCGCCCTGGAACGTGGGAACCCGGGTGCACGAGTACGGAGGGCGCTCCTACCTGCCCGTCCCCCGCCGTGACGACAAGGCCATCCCCCGCGTGGGCGTGGTGTTCGCCGACCACGACACCCAGCGGTTGTTCCTGCTGGAGCGGGGCGCCAAGGATCCCCTCCCCCTCACCCCCGAGCCCGCGCGCAAGGCGGGGCTGCGGTACGCCGATCCGGTCCTGAGCCCGGACGGCAAGCAGATCCTTTGCGTGCGCGAGGACCACACCGGTGCGGACCTGAGCCGCTCCATCGTGTCGGTTCCGCTCTCCGGGCGGGGCGCCACGGACCCGACCGCCATCCGCGAACTGGTCACCGGGGCGCGCTTCTACGCCTCCCCCGCCCCCTCCCCGGACGGACGCCACCTGGCCTACGTGCGCTGGAACCACCCGCGGATGCCCTGGGACGGTACCGAACTTCGCGTGGGCGAGCTCACCGAGACCGGTCTGCTCGGCGAGTACACGCTCAAGGGCGGGGTCGACGAGTCCGTGCTCTCCCCCACCTGGGTCGATGACGACTCCATGTACCTGGCCTCGGACTGGCCGGGCTTTTGGAACCTCTACCACGCCGGTCTCAAGGGACAGGCGATCGCGCTCTACCCGGCCGAGGAGGAGTTCCACGAGGCGCCGGGGCGCCTGGGCGACCGTTCCTTCTGCGCGCTGGAGAACGGCAAGGTGGTGACGCTGCACGGCGACACCGCGCTGCGCCCCGCCCTGTACGACCCCGACACCCTGGACCTGGAAGACGTCCCCACCGACCTCACCTCCTGGTCCCAGGTCGACTCCGACGGGCTCAACGTCGTCGCGGTGGCCGCCTCCCCCGACTCCGCGCCCTGCGTGGTGCGTCTGGACCCGGCCCGCCGCAGCGTGGAGATCCTGCGCCGGTCCCTGGAGCAGGCCCCGGACGCCGGCTACCTGCCCACCCCCCGCCGGGAACGCCTGCCCGGCCGCTACGGGGCCACGGTGCACGCCAACGTGTACCCGCCGACCCACCCGGACCACGATGGGAGCGAGCCCGCGCCGTACGTGGTGTGGGCGCACGGCGGGCCCGTCGGCCACTCCCGCCGGGAACTGGACCTGAACAAGGCCTACTTCACCAGCCGCGGCATCGGTGTGGTGGACGTGGACTACGGGGGTTCCACCGGCTACGGGAGGTCCTACCGCAAGCGTCTGCACAAGGAGTGGGGCGTGGTGGACGTGGAGGACTGCGCCGCGGTCGCCCGCGCCCTCGTCGACCGCGGTGTCGCCGACCCCGAGCGCCTCGCGATCCGCGGCCCCAGCGCCGGGGGCTTCACCGCGCTGTTGGCGCTCACCGGTGACACCTTCGCCTGCGGGGTGTCCTACTTCGGTGTCGCCGACCTGCTCGGCCTCGCCGAGACCACCCACGACTTCGAGTCGCGTTTCCTCGACACCCTCCTCGGCCCACTTCCCGGCTTCATCGAGACATACAAGGAACGCTCACCCATCAACCGGATCGCCGAGATCGACGTACCGGTGCTGCTGCTCCAAGGCATGGACGACCCGGTGGTCACCCCGGACCAGGCTTTCTCCATGGCCACGGCCCTGGGCGAGCGCGGTATTCCGTACGCTCTGCTGGAGTTCGAGGGCGAGTCGCACGGCTTCCACACCGAGGAGGCCCGCGTGCGTTCCCTGGAGGCAGAGCTGGCCTTCTACGGGAAGGTGTTCGGGTTCGAACCCGACGTTCCGGCCCTTGAGCTCAGCACCACCCCACCCGAGCCCCGACCCGAGCCGACCCCGGACCCGGCCATCGAACCGGCCTCCACCGAAGCCGAGACCAGGCGATCCGGCACGGGCACCGACCCGCACGAGGTGTCCGAGGACGACATCCCGGTGGCCGAGCAGCTCCCGGACGTCACTCCGGCAGCGGGTGTCACCGCGAGAACCGGAGAGCCCGTCACCGGAGAGCCCGTCACCAAGGACGAATGAGGTCCCGGTGAACGCCGCCTTCCCGAACCTGCTCCGTGACCGACTGGTCGCCATGGCCGAGGCGGATCCCCACATCCTGGGTGCGGCGTTCACCGGCTCCCTGGCCCTGGGCGAAGGAGACCGATGGTCGGACATCGACCTGGTCCTCGCTGTCCAGGGCTCCCCTGTCTCAACGGCCGATGCCTGGGTCACCCGACTCCACGCACACTTCGGCGTGGCCCACCACTGGGACCTGCCCACAACGGATCACCGGGTGATCCGGGTGTTCCTGATGCTCGACGGGGTGGAAGTCGATCTGTCCTTCGTCCCCGAGGACGACTTCGGCGCCCGCGGTCCCCAATGGAAGACCCTGTTCGGCGACCAGCACATCCTGGAGCCCTTCCCCGCCCCGACCCTCGACACCCTGGTCGGCTTGGCCTGGCACCACGGGCGACACACCCGCGTCTGCCTGGAGCGTGACCGACTCTGGCAGGCCGAGCACTGGGTGGGTGCCCTGCGCACCCAGGTGATCGCCCTGGCATGCCTGCGCCTCGGCCTGCCCACCGCCTACGCCAAGGGCGCGCACCACCTGCCCAAGTCCTTCACCGAGACGCTGGGCCCCACCCTGGTAAGAGAGCCGACCTCCCCCGAGATCCTGCGAGCCCTGTCCGCTCTCACCGATGTCCTGGTCGAAGAGCTGAACCGAAGCGCCCCCGAGGCCGCTGCCCGGCTGCGTCCCCACCTGAAGGCCTGGTCGTCTCCCTGAGTTCGGGAGCCCCTGTACCGCGCTTCGGCCACCGGGGGTGGGGAGGAGGGTGGGGAGTGCCCTGAGGTCGCCGCCCTTCTCGACCGCGACCTCCACATCATCGGGTCGTTCCCCTGACAGCGTCCGCTCAATACGTCCGCTCAATACGTCCGCTCAATACGTCCACTCCCAGAGGGGGTGACCGGGGGCGTGAGTGAGTGGGGTGGTTGGTGGTTGGTGGTTGGTGGTTGGTGGTTGGTGGTTGGTGGTTGGTGGTTGGTGGTTGGTGGGGCGCCTCGGGTTTCTGGCTCTGGGGGTTGTTGGGCGTTGCTCGGGTGGGTTCTCCCTCCTTCCCCGCCGCGTGATTGTTGCCGCCCGCACCGCACGCGTCAAGGCGATGTCGGGTTCTGTGACGCTGTGGTGGGTGGCCTTGACCCGCACGGCACGGGCGGCGGTTTGGCGGCTATCGGGGAAGGGGGGAGAGTGGTTGGGGTCCCAAAGGGCCCTGTGGGCCTGCGGCCCACTCCGGCCGCAGGCGGCCGGATGCCTTCCCCTCCCTCTGGTGTCCTCGTGGGCCGCGTCGCCACTACGTGACGGGTGAGGTCACGAAGGACCCGCTACAGGTGGGACGGGTGGCGGGCCGCGTCCCCGCGGTAGCCACCTCCGGCGCCCCTTTGGCGATGATCTTGCTCGTAGCGCCATGTTGGGCGCCCAACATGGCGCTACGAGCAAGATCATCATGATGGAGAGACAACACGGGGTTGCACGGGGTTGATGGTGCCGGTGGGCCGGTACCTGTGGTGGCAGTGGCGCCGAGACCCCCGATGGGAGCCACTCCGGCCCCGGGATATGACTCCGGGTGGGGGGTTCGTGGGGGGCGTGGGGTTCCTGGCTCTGGGCATGCCGATATCCCCACAGGGCACGGGCCCTTGGGGTCTGACACCCACTCGGGGGTGATGTCGTCGGGGTGGTGTTCCACCTGGCGGAAACGGGTGGTGGAAACGGTTGGTGGTGTTAGGGGGCGGTGGCTGGGGCTGGCTCCCCCTCACCATCCCCGGACCCGCTTTCCTTTCCCGCTTCTTGGTGGTTCTGGGCGTGGTGGTGTTCCCAGATCTGCCGGTTCACCTTGGCCTGTAGCCGGTGCTTGAGCCGGTTGTGGGTCGAGCACAGGA
>NZ_JBEYLC010000041.1:0-62268 GCF_040635885.1 Nocardiopsis sp. NPDC006832
GCCTCGATGAGCGCTTCGGTGGTGATGGGGGTGAAGGCCGTGGTCAGGCCCATCTCGACACCGGCGTCGCGGGCTCCGATCTCTTCGAGCAGGGCGTCGGCGCCCGAGCCGGGGCCGCCGAGCAGGTACACGCCGGCGGTGCCGCGCAGATAGAGGAAGGCGACGAGGGGATCGCCGCTGGTCTCCAGGGAACTCTCGCGCACCTGCGCCATCTGCTCCTGGGTGCGTTCGGCCAGGAGGGTGCCGGAGTCGGGGACGCCGAGGGCCCGTGCCACACGTTCGAAGCGGGGATACATCTCGTCGATGGACCAGGCCTCTTCGACGATGACGACGGGGATGCCGGAGTTCTGGACCTGTTCGATCACCTCGGGCGGGCCGGTCTGGGTGTCGGCGAGGATCACGGTGGGTCGGAGGGCCAGGACCGTCTCGGCCGAGACCTCGTGGCCCTCACTGATGACGGGCAGGTCGGCGGCCTCGTCGAAGGTGGCGGCCACGTCGCGGCCGACCACGTTGTCGCCCAGACCGAGCGTGAAGACGATCTCGGCGAGGCTTCCGGTGAGCGGGAGGATGCGTTCGGCGTCGGTCACCTCGACGTCCTCGTACTCCAGGGGGTCGGAGGAGGAGCGGTAGGGGTCGAGGAGCACGGATTCGACGGTGACGGGGAGTTCGGGGGCCGCGACCTCGTCCAGGATCTGGAGGCGGTTCTCGGACAGGTCCGGGATGCCGCCCGCGTCCCCTGACGCGTCCACGGGGGCGTCGGGGCCCGTGCAGGCGGTCAGGGCCAGGGTGCAGGCGATGGCGAGGGCGAGCGGGCCGAGACCACCGCGCGGGAGGGTTCGGGGGACGGCGTGGGGCATGGCGATCGCTTTCGGTTGAGCCGGGATGCCGGTCGGGGCCGCGGAGCGGGTCACGACAAGACCTTTTATATGACAGGTCGTCAGATCCTTGACAACCTCGTCGCTTCAGTGGTCAACTATTGCGGCGCCGGATCGAGTTAGGCAAGGCTCACTTCACATAGGTAAGCATAACCTAAAATCGTTTCCCCCACCTCACGCGGAGGTCGGCCCCTCGTCCGACCCGCCCGACAACTAAGGCCCCTGATGCGAGCAGCGGTTCCCCTCCGTGGGCTTGTCCCACCCCTGGCCACCGTCGCCGCGGCGACGCTTCTGGTCGCCGGCGCACCCTCGACGGTGCTCGCCGAACCCATCGACGAACCAGTCCACCCCCGAACCACCACCGTGAACCGAACCCAGGGACTCGACCCCGAGGGCGACAGCGTCACGGTCGCCGGCATCGGGCACACCCCCGGTTCCCGGATCGAGATCACCACGCGCGCCGTCCCCGCCGAGGCACGGGGCACCGACGAGGTCGACGAGACCGCCGTACTCGACGACGACAACACCGTCACCACCGACGTGGACGAGCGCGGCCTGTTCGGCGTCACCCTCGACACCGGTGTCGACTTCGCCGCCGAGGCGGGCCTGGACACCGAGGAGGATCCCTTCGAGATCGTCGTCCTCGACGCCGAGCCGCCCGAGCGGACGGACGAGGTGGATGGGACGGGTGAGTCGGTCGAGCCCACCGATGACGGTGTGGTCTCCGACCCCGGCGCGGGAATGAGCGCCCCGGTGCTTGCACCCGTCTCCCCCGCCGTACCAGCGGTCGTGGCCGCGGTTCCGGTCGTCTTCGCCGTGCCCGCCGCCGTTCCCGAGAACCGGCCGCAGAGCGCTTCCCGGAGCGCGCCGCAGGCGGCCCCGCACAACGCTCCCCAAGCCCTGCCCCGGACCCCGGGCGATCTGTCGCTCAGCGTCTCCAAGACCAGCGGGATCGACCCCGACGGGGAGACCGTGACCGTCACCGGCTCCGGCTACGACACCGCCAAGGGCATCTACGTGGCCCTGTGCGACACCGCCAACGCCGGTTCGAGCGTCGCGCCCGGGCCGTGCATCGGTGGGGTGGACATGGAAGGCGAGGGCGGTTCGTCCGCCTGGATCTCCAGCAACCCGCCGCCCTACGGAGAGGGCCTGGCCACCCCCTACACGGGTGGCGGGACCGACGGCGGCTTCACCGTGGAACTGGCCGTCAAGGCCAAGGACGACAACACCGACTGCACCGCGGCAGGCACCGAGTGCGCCGTGGTGACCCGAAACGACCACACCCGCTCCAGCGACCGCGGTCAGGACGAGTTCGTCCCGGTGACCTTCGCGGGGCAGGCGGGCGACGGCGGTGGCGGGTCCGGCGATGGTTCCGGCTCCGACGAGGGCGCGGGTTCCGGTTCTGGCGGGGGTGGCGCGAGCGGCGGCTCCGGTGCGGGCGGCGCGAGCGGCTCCGGATCCGGCTCCGGTTCCGGCGGCTCCGGTGGCGACGGGCCCCTGGCCCTGACCGGCGCCCCGTTGGCGGGGTTGCTGCTGACCGCCGTGGTGGCCTCTCTGGCCGGTGTCACCGCGCTGGTGGCGACCCGACGCCGGGCGGGTGGGACCGACCCGACCACCGCGTGATCTCGGGGGACGGTGGGGCTCTCACAACCGGGAGGCGGAGGCACCACCCCCACCTCGAACGCTGTGGACGACCGCCCCTCCTCCCTCCTCATGACCCGCTCTCCCTCGGCGGGTACCGCCGCGCCCGCTCAGCGCGCACCCGCCGCCCCCGCACCATCCCCGGTCCCGACGCGCGATCGAGACCGAATCACCTCTCCCCCGACACGATGGGAACCACCGATCACATGAGCACCAACACGAACCATGAGGGCGACGGCAGGGCCCGCCGGGCGCTGCGCTCCCTCACCGCCTACGTGGGCGCGGCCGCCCTCGGGGCCTCCCTCACCGTGGCGGCGGCCCCGGCCGCGATGGCCGACGAGGCGCCCGTCTCCCTGGACGGCGGTTCCGCCACCTGGGGTGTCAAGCAGTCCTTCCGCAACTACATCGGCAGCCCCATCGCCGATGGTGAGATCACCGCGTCCGACGGCGCGAGTGTCAACGACGACGGGACCTTCGACTTCCCGACCGTGGACGGCTCCGTCTCCAAGGAGGACGCCTCCGGTGAGGTGAGCTTCGGCGGCCGGGTGGTCTTCGCGGGCCACGACTACGGTCAGGGCGCGGTCCTGGAGGTCCATGTCGCCGACCCCCGCGTGGAGTTCGACGGCGACGGCTCCGCCACCGTGTACGCCGAGGTCACCAGCCGCGAATTCAACGGTGCGAACCCGAACCTGCCGCCCGGCGACCTGGTCGATTTCGGCGAGGTCCCCGTGACCGAGCTGACCGGCGCCGAACTGATCGTGGACGGCGACTCCCTCGCCCTCACCTCCGAGGCGGGCACCCTGCACGCCGACGCGGTCGAGGCCTTCGCCGGCTTCTATGGTGCGGGTGATCCGATGGACCCGCTGTCCTTCACCACCACCGCCGTGGAGGGCGGCGAGCCCGGTGAACCGGGTGAGCCCACCCACGACCCGAGGGTCACCGTCTCCAAGACCGAGGAACTGAACCCCGAGGGCGAGACCGTCACCGTCGACGGCACCGGTTTCCGTCCCGGCCAGGGCGTGTACGTCGCCCTGACCGCCGCCGAGCGGTCGGCGGACTCCTTCCCGGAGCACCACACCGGCGCGGTGTGGCTGCGTGGTGCCGACGCCCCCGGTGACGAGGGCACCTTCTCCACCGAGGTCGAGGTGTCCGGCGCCTACGACGCCGAGGAGACGACCTACGACTGCGTCGAGACCCGGTGCTACGTCGCGGTCTTCAACGACCACACCGACATCGGCAACCGCGACCAGGACGTGTGGACCCCGATCTCCTTCGCCACCGAGGACGATGGTGAGGGCGGCGACGACGGCGATGGTGACGGCGACGGCGGGAACGGCGAGGGCGAACTCCCCGAGGGCGACCTGACCGTTTTCAACGGCCGCGCCGACTGGGGCGTCAAGGAGTCCTTCCGCAACTACATCGAGGGCGACATCGCCGCCGGTGAGATCACCACGTCCGAAGGCGCCACCCGTGGCGAGGACGGGACCTTCTCGTTCACCGACGCCACCGGCCGGGCGAACCTGGACGACGTCACCGCCGAGATCGACCTCACCGGCACCGTGCTCTTCGAGGGCCACGTCTACGGTGACGCCGACCCGCTGCTGTACATGTCCGTCACCGACCCGCGCGTGGAGATCGACGGCGAGGCGGGCACCCTGTACGCCGACGTGGTCAGCAAGTCCCTGACCGACGCCGAACTCGTCACCTACGACGACGTCGCCCTGGCCGACCTGGACCTGTCCGGTGTCGACGCCGAGGTCGACGAGGGTGTGTTGAGCTGGGGCCCGATCCCGACCGCCCTCACCGCCGAAGGCGTCCCCGCGTTCGCCGACTTCTACGTCGAGGGTGAGCGACTGGACCCGATCTCGCTGGCCGTGAGCGTGGACGAGGACGTTCAGGTCCCCGGCGGCGGCGACGGCGACAATGGTGGTGGCGACGGCGGGCCGACCCCCGGCCCCGGTGACGGTGAGGGCGGTGGCAAGCCCGGGCTCCCCAACACCGGTACCGCCCTGGCCGGTCTGCTGACCGCGGCCGCGGCCGCGGTGGCGGCGGGCGGCGTGGCGATCGCGGTCTCGCGCCGACGCAACGGCGCGGACGGCGCCGGCACCGAGGACGGCGAACTCTAGCCCCCCGGTCCGTCTCGAACACGACGAAGGCCTTGGCTCACCCGCGGGGGTGGGTCAAGGCCTTACGGGTGCGACCGGAAGGGCCGTCTACTTCATCATGTCCTCGTACGCCTGCTTGCACTCCGGGCACACGGGGAACTTCTTCGGGTCGCGGTTGGGTACCCACACCTTGCCGCACAGGGCGATCACCGGGTCACCGGTCACCGCGCTCTGGGTGATCTTCTCCTTCTGCACGTAGTGCGCGAACCGCTCGCGATCACCATCGTCGTGCGAGATGTCCGGCCTGGTCTCGCTGTCCGGAAGAACCTTGTTCAGGACGTCCATCGACATCGTCCTCACACCTTTCAACGTCTGGACCCCACGGTATAGGGTGCCGCGGCCCGTCTCAGTCTCACCGGGGACAAGCTTGCGCTCAGTTCATGGTGGGGTCGTCCGGGTAGGTCGACAAAAGGGCCATCTCTCCGCCCTGCCGGCGCAGGACCCGTGACCACAACCCCTCGGGGGTGGCACCGAAAAGGTCGTCGGCGAACGCGTCGACCACGAACCAGGCGCCCTCCTCGATCTCCCCTTGGAGCTGCCCCGAACCCCAACCGGAGTAACCGGCGAAGACGCGCAGAGCCGCCAGGGAGGAGCCGAGCATCTCGGGCGGCCCGTCCAGGTCCACGACTCCCACGCCGTCCAGTCCCGTTCCGGGGGGTGGACCCACCAACGGGGACCAACCCGGGGGCTCGTCCTCGGGGACTGCGCTGCCCAGGGCGATACCCGAGTCGGTGCCCACCGGCCCGCCCGAGAACATCACCGCCGGGGAACTGGCGTAGGCGCCCCACGAGTTCACGACCTCGCCCACCGGAAGTTCCAGCGGACGGTTGAGGATCACCCCGAGGGTGCCGTCGGCGGCGTCGTCTACGACGAACACCACCGAACGGCGGAAGGAGTCCTCTTGAAGCAAGGGGGCGGCCACCAGTAGGCGCCCGGTCAGAGTCGACTGGTCCATGGTCCACCTTTACCCGAAAGGCGACCGGTCGGGCGCCCTATCAGGAGGGTTCGGCGAGACTGTTCAGGCCTTGGTCTCCTGGCCGCGCTGAGCGACCTCGCGGACCGCGTTGGCCACGTGGGTGGACAGCTCCGGGTGGAAGACGCTCGGGATGATGTAGTTCGGGCCCAGTTCGTCCTCGGTGACGACGTCGGCGAGGGCTTCGGCGGCGGCGACCATCATGTCCGAGGTGACGTTGTGGCTCTGGGCGTCCAGCAGACCGCGGAAGAAGCCGGGGAAGACCAGCACGTTGTTGATCTGGTTCGGGTAGTCGCTGCGTCCGGTGGCCACGACCGAGGCGTGCAGGTGCGCGATGTCGGGGTCGACCTCCGGGTCGGGGTTGGCCAGCGCGAAGATGATCGAGTCCTCGTTCATCTCGGCGATGTCCTCGCCGTCGAGCAGGTTCGGGGCGGAGACGCCGATGAACACGTCGGCTCCGGCGACGGCGCCCTTGAGGTCGCCGCTGTAGCCGCCCTGGTTGGTGTGTTCGGCGATCCAGCCCAGGTTCTGGTCCAGGTCCTCGCGTCCGGAGTGGACGGAGCCGTGCACGTCGTTGACGATGATGTCGCGCGCTCCGGCGTGCATGAGCAGCTTGAGGATGGCGGTACCGGCCGCGCCCGCGCCGGACATGACGACGCGGACCTCGGACAGCTTCTTGCCGACCACGCGCAGGGCGTTGCGCAGGGCGGCCAGGACGACGATGGCGGTGCCGTGCTGGTCATCGTGGAAGACGGGGATGTCCAGGAGTTCGCGCAGGCGGGCCTCGACCTCGAAGCAGCGAGGGGCGGAGATGTCCTCCAGGTTGATGCCGCCGAACCCGGGGGCGAGCAGCTGGACGGTTCGGACGATCTCGTCGACGTCCTGGGTGTCCAGGGCGATGGGCCATGCGTCGATGTCGGAGAAGCGTTTGAACAGGGCGGCCTTGCCCTCCATGACGGGCATGGCGGCCTCGGGGCCGATGTTGCCCAGGCCCAGGACGGCGGATCCGTCGGTGACCACGGCGACGCTGTTGCGCTTGATGGTCAGGCGACGGGCGTCTTCCTTGTTGGCGGCGATGGCCTGGGAGACGCGGGCGACTCCGGGGGTGTAGGCCATGGAGAGTTCGTCGCGGTTGCGCAGCGGCACCTTCGACTTCATCTCGATCTTGCCGCCGAGGTGCATGAGGAAGGTGCGGTCGCTGACCTTGTGGACGACGACCCCGTCGACGGCGCCGAGGGCGTCGACGATCGCCTGGGCGTGCTCGGTGTCGCGAGCGGCGCAGGTGACGTCGATGCGGATGCGCTCGTGCCCAGCGGCCGCCACGTCGAGGGCGGTGATCATGCCGCCGACCTGCTCCACCGCGTTGGTGAGGCTGCCGACCGCGCTACCTCCGGCGTCCAGTTCCAGTCGGACGGTGATGGAGTACGAAACGCTGGGAAGGGTGGCCACGTGTTGCTCCTTGGCTTTGGCTGGTGTCATCCGTCCGCGGGGCGCACCGGCGGCCCCTCCCGTGGACGTACGTACCGACCCCGGAACGGCTGTGGCCCTGCACGCCATGGATCCGCCCCGGTGGCTCTGGTCGGCTCTCGCGCGCCGATAACACGGGGGTTCGTTCTCCGTGCCGGCGACGCTTCCCGCCGTGGCATCCGTAGAGGGGTGCCTTCGAAAGCGGGGGCTCGGTTGACGGCCGGGGGCTGGCTGGAAACCCACAACCGAGTCGCTTCACCCTACCTGAGTCAAGGGGGGAACGTCAGCACAAGAGGACAATTAACGCTTGCGGAAAAAATCGCATTAATTCCTATCTCCGGCGCGGTCTTCGGCCGCCCGAACCACCATGTCCGCACAGGCGTCGGTGGAGAGCACGGCGGAATCGACCACCAAGTGGTAGTGGCCCGGATCGGCCGGATCGACCCGGTAGAACCGGCGCACGTAGGCGGCGCGAGCGCGGTCGTTGTCGCTCAGCAGTTTCGCGGTGGGCGGGGTGGGGCCCCACCCCTTGCCACCGAACTCCTCCCGGTTCCCGAGTTCCCACAGACGGCGGGCTCGGCGCAGGCGGGCCTCACGGCTTCCGTCCAGCCGTACGTGCAGGGCGCCCGGGTGGTCGGCCAGGATCACCGCGGCGGCACGACCGAGGACGACCCCGCCGGCGCGGGCCACGTCCTTGATGACCCGTTCGGTCTGTTCGACGAACTCGTGGTCGTAGAGGAGACGACCCTCGTCGTCCATGGTGCCGAAATAGGCGGTTTCGACGCTGCCGAGGGTGACGGTGGGCAGCCGGGCCGCGCTGGCGAGGAGTCGCTCGAAGCCGCCCGGAGCACGGTCGTCGCGTTGGAGGGCCTCGTCGAGCGAGCAGCCGATCTGTTCGGCGACGGCGCTGGGGACCGCGCGGTCGAGGAAGGGGACGCCCAGCCGGGCGGCGATGGCCGGGCCGATGACGCTGCCGCCGGCGCCGAAGGTGGCCGAGATCGTCACGACGGGGGCTCCGCCGGGATGCGGGGTGCGGTCGGTCGTCATGGTCCACCTGCCCGGTCGTGCTGTGGACCGTGTCTCCGCGGCCCGCCGTGTAGTTCTTTTACCCGGCGAGGGGGCGACCATCCCACCCGTCTTCGCTACGGCAAATACCGCATGATTTGCCACGATCGGGCACGAACGGGTGGAGTTCTCCGGCCGGTGACCGTCCCAAGAAATCTCGGAGAACGGGCACCGGCCGGTATCCGATCAGAACAGGGCGGAGGTGAGCTTGCGGCGGGCCGCGCCCACGCGCGGGTCCCCAGCCGGCAGTAGGTCGAACAGGGACAGCAGGTGTTCGCGGGCCTTGTTCCGGTCCTCATCGGCGGTGCGCTTGATCGTGTCGATGAGGCGGTCGAAGGCGTCGTCGAACTTGCCGCCGTACATGAAGACGTCGGACACGACGATCTGGGCGTCGACGTCGTTCGGGCGGTCGACCGCGGCCTGCAGCGCGGCCTCGGGGTCCACGTCCTGGAGTCGGCCGATCAGGCGCACCTGCGCCAGCTTGGCCTTGACCTCGGCGTTCTTGGGGTCGGCGGCCAGCGCCTTCTCGAAGACCGCGGCGGCCGCGTCGAAGTCACCGCGTTCCAGGGCGGCCTGCGCCTCGACGTCGACCGGGTCGGCCTCGGGTTCGGGGGCGCCCTGGTCCTCGGGCATCGCGGAGGGGTCGCCGTCCACCGTGCCGGGGTGCCCCGGCGGGAGCATGCCCTGCTGGGCCAGGGCGCCGAAGACCTGGGTGAGCCCCTCACGGAGCTGCTCCTCGGTCGCCGGGCCCTGCATCAGGGGCATGACCTGACCCTGGACGGCGATGATGATGCTCGGCGCGCCCTGCACGCGCAACGCCTGCACCAGCTGAGGACTGGCCTCGCTGTCGATCTTGCCCAGGATCCAGTTGCCGCCGGAGCCCCTGGAGAGGTTGTCCAGGGCGTCCTCGACCTGCTTGGACTGCTCGGACCAGCCCGCGAGGACCGCGAGGACGACCGGCGCCGACAGAGAGCTCTCCAGCACCTGCTGGAAGGTGGCCTCATCGACGTTGACGGCGAAGGGGTTGGTACGACCGGCCGACTCGTCGGCGCGCTGCTTGGCCTCACGTTCCAAGGCCGCCTTGCGCGCCCCGAGGTCGACCGCACTGTTCGGTGAAAAGTCCGAAGGCTGCATACTCCCTATCCTGCCCCATCCCGAGGCGGTACGAGGACTCCGTACCGCCTCGGGCCCCAGAACGGTCAGGGGTTCGCGGACGGGAAGCGGCGGCGCTCGCCGACGCCGCTCAGAACTGCGGGTCCTCGGTGTAGGTACCGAACTCCTCGCCCATGGTCGCGCAGATCTCGCCGAGGGTCGCCTCGGACCGGGCCGCGTCCATGATGAGCGGGATGAGGTTGCCCTCGTCGGCCCGCACACCCTCCAGGAGTCGGGCCAGGGCACGGTCGACGACGGCCTGGTCGCGCGCGCCCTTGCGGTCGGTGAGGACGCGCTTTTGCTCGTGCTCCACCTCGTGGCTGATCTTGAGGATGTCGAGTTCCCCGGAGACCGTGTTGGTGTGGCAGTTGACGCCGACGATGCGCTTGTCGCCCTTCTCCAGGGCCTGCTGGTACTGGTAGGCGGACTCGGCGATCTCGGCGCCGAAGTAACCGTTGTCGATCCCGGCGAGGATGCCGGAGGTCATCGGGCCGATGGCGTGTTCGACGTCGTCACCGCCGCCCATGTGGCGGATGTGCGCGAAGATGCGCTCGGCCTCGGCCTCGATCTCGTCGGTGAGGGCCTCCACGTACCAGGAGCCGCCGAGCGGGTCGGCGACGTTGACCACGCCGGTCTCCTCCATGAGGACCTGTTGGGTGCGCAGGGCGATCTCGGCGGACTGTTCGGTGGGCAGGGCCAGCGTCTCGTCGAGCGCGTTGGTGTGCAGCGAGTTGGTTCCGCCCAGGACCGCCGAAAGGGCCTCCACGGCGGTGCGCACCACGTTGTTGTAGGGCTGCTGCGCGGTGAGGGACACCCCGGCGGTCTGGGTGTGGAACCGCAACCACTGGGCCTTCTCGCTCTTGGCGCCGTAGACGTCGCGGATCCAGCGGGCCCAGATGCGGCGGGCGGCGCGGAACTTGGCGATCTCCTCGAAGAAGTCGATGTGGGCGTCGAAGAAGAACGACAGGCCGGGGGCGAACCGATCGATGTCCAGCCCGCGGGAGAGACCGAGTTCGACGTAGCCGAAGCCGTCCGCGAGCGTGTAGGCGAGCTCTTGGGCGGCCGTGGCGCCGGCCTCACGGATGTGGTAGCCCGAGACCGACAGCGGTTTGAAGGCGGGGATGTGCTCCGCGCAGTACTCCATCAGGTCGCCGATGAGGCGCAGGTGGGGTTCGGGCGGGTACAGCCACTCCTTCTGGGCGATGTACTCCTTGAAGATGTCGGTCTGCAGCGTGCCGTTGAGGGTGCCGATGTCGACTCCCTGGCGTTCGGCCGCCACCAGGTACATGCAGAACGCCGGAATGGCGGGGCCGCTGATGGTCATGGACGTGGTGGTCTCGCCGAGGGGGATGCCGTCGAAGAGCAGGTCCATGTCGGCGACCGAGTCGATGGCCACACCGCAGTGACCGACCTCGCCCAGCGCCTGCGGGGAGTCGGAGTCGTAGCCCATGAGCGTGGGCATGTCAAAGGCCACGGACAGTCCACCGCCGCCGGAGGCGAGGATCATCTTGTAGCGCTCGTTGGTCTGGGTGGCGTTGCCGAAGCCGGCGAACTGGCGGATGGTCCAGGCGCGGCCGCGGTAGCCGGTGGGATAGAGCCCTCGGGTGTAGGGGTACTCCCCGGGCCAGCCGACGCGTTCGAAACCGGGGACCTCGGCACCGGGTCGCGGGCCGTAGACGGGTTCGAGCGGCTTCCCGGACAGGGAGGTGAAGTCGGCGTCGCGTTTGCGGGCGGTGTCGTACCTGCGCTGCCAGCGCTCGCGCCCGGCCTCGATGTCCCGGGCCTCGCCGCCGTTGGTGAGGTCTCCTGTGCTGTTCGCCATACCCAAATAGTAGGACGTCCAACTAAGTATGTACAGAAGAGCGAGCGACGGCGCGAACGGCGTTCGGCCGCTCAGGCGCCTCGCGCTTCCTCCGCCACCGGGGCGGGGAAGTCACCGAAGTCGACACGGAGCCGCACGAACATCTCGTGCATACGCCACAGCTCCTCCTCGGAGTAGCAGCCCACACCGAAGTCCATGCCCAGGAGTGCCCGGGTGGCCCCCTCGGTGACCTCGCGGCCCGTCTCGGTGATCTCCGCCAGCACCCCTCGACCATCGCTGGGGTTGGGCCTGCGCAGCACGAAGCCCTGTCCCTCCAAGCGGTCGATGGTGTTGGTGACACTGGTCGGGTGCACCATGAGGCGCTCGCCGATCTTGCCCAGGGGCAGCGATCCGGAGGCGCTGAAGGTGAGCAGGACCAGCGCCTCGTAGCGCGCGAAGGTCAGGCCGAACGGCTTGAGGGTGCCGTCCAGCTCACCGATGAGGATCTGTTGCGCGCGCATGAGCGAGGTGACCGCCGCCATCGCGGGCGAGGCGCCCCATCTCTGGCTCCAGTTGTCGTGCGCGCGTTCGATCGGGTCGAACGGAAGGTTCAAAGGGTTTCCCACGCCGTCACTCTAGGCGGTGCGCTCGGCACCGGGTCCCGCCGCGAAGCGGGTACGGATCCGACCGTCCTCGAAAATCCCACCGGCGACCTGCGACTTCGCGGATCGTCCCAAGAAACCCGTCGCGCGGGCGTTGACGCCGCCCGGAATTATTAGTTAAGTTTCCTAAAAATTAATCCCCCCACGTCAGTACGGCCCCGCCCCCACACTCGGCCGCTGACAAGCCCCCCAGGAGACCCCGACGTGAGCGCACGACGACTCAGGAACACACTCGCGGTTCCCGCCGCGGCGGTTCTCGCGGTACCGCTCGCACTGGCCTCGTCCCCCGCGGCCGCGCAGGAGGCCGACGCCTCCGACCTCACCGTGACCTACGTGGAGTCGGCCCGCTGGAACACCGGCTACACCGGCGAGATCACCGTCCACAACGCCTCCGACACCGACCTCGTCGACTGGACCCTCGAATTCGACCTCCCCGAGGGCAGCGCGGTCCACGAACTGTGGAACGCCTCCCTCACGGGTTCCTCGGGGGAGGGCTACACCGTCACTCCCCCGCACTGGGGCGCGGTCGTCCCCGCCGGCGGCACCTACGGCTTCGCGTTCAACGGCGTCCACTCCGATGGCGCCACCCACCTGTCGGACTGCACGATCAACGGCGCGAACTGCGCGGGCACCCCCTCCCCCGGCCCCGGGCACGACGCGATGAACGTCGCCTACTTCACCCAGTGGGGCCCGCGGGAACGCGACTACCACGTCCGTGACCTGGTGGAATCGGGCAGCGCCGACAAGCTGACCCACATCAACTACGCGTTCGGCAACGTGAGCACCGACGGCGAGTGCTTCATGACCGACGAGCCCGAGGAGGGCGACGCCCTCGCCGACTACGGCCGGGTGGTCCCCGCCTCGGAGAGCGTCGACGGTGCCGCGGACGGTCCCGGCCAGCCCCTGCGCGGCAACTTCAACCAGCTGCGCAAGCTCAAGGAGCTGTATCCGGAGCTGGCCGTCGACATCTCCCTGGGCGGCTGGAACTGGTCCAAGAACTTCTCCGACGCGGTGTCGACCCCCGAGTCCCGTGAGCGTCTGGTGAGCTCCTGCGTGGACCTGTACCTGCGCGGGAACCTCCCCGAGATCGACGGCACCGGTGGCGAGGGCGTCGCCTACGGGATCTTCGACGGCATCGACCTGGACTGGGAGTGGCCCGGATCCGACGGCCACCCCGACAACGTGGTGCGACCCGAGGACCGGGAGAACTTCACCGCCCTGGTCCGCGAGTTCCGCGAACAGCTCGACGAGTTGGGCGAGGAGACCGGCCGGCACTTCGAACTGAGTTCGTTCATGCCCGCGGGCGCCTGGCGACTGGACACCGGCTACGAGCTGGACGAGGTCATGACCGACTTCGACTTCGTCACCGTGCAGGGCTACGACTACCACGGCACCTGGGAGACGGTCACCAATCACCAGTCCAACCTGGCGCCCGACCCGAACGACCCCGGTGACGTGATCTCCGCCGAGACCAACCTCCAGGCGTACCTGGAGCGCGGGGTCGACCCCGCCAAGATCGTTCTGGGCGTGCCGTTCTACGGCCAGGGGTGGACGGGCGTGGAGCCCGGGCCGAACGACGACGGGCTGTTCCAGTCCGCTGAAGGGCCCGCCCCCGGCACCTACGCGGACGGCACCGAGGACTGGAAGGCCCTCAAGGATCTGAGCGGCTTCGAGGTACACCGCGACGACGATCTCGGTACCGCGTGGCTCTACGACGGCGAGACCTTCTGGACCTACGACGACGAGGTCGCCATGACGCAGAAGACCGACTGGGCCCTGGACAACGACCTGGGCGGCGTCATGATCTGGTCCATCGACGGCGACGACGCCGACGGAAGCCTCATCACCGCGATCGACGCGGCGTTGGGCGGATAGGCGAGAAGACTCCCGTTCGGCCGGGAGCCGAACGGGTCGTGACGGCGTCGGTGCTCTGATCCGGGGAGCACCGCCGCCCGGCCGGGGTGGACCGACGTGCGACGGTCCGCCCCGGCCCCTTCACGGGAACCTCTCCGGACGGAAAACTCGCCGGGTGGGCGATGAGTTCGGCGGGGAACAACGGTCCATACGGGTGAGGTCGTCCGCGGCGACGACCCTGACCGAAGGGACCCGGAGATGACCGGCACGCACACACTGAAGACCCCGGACGGAGTCCTCTACCACGAGGTCCAAGGCGAGGGGCCCCTCTTGGTCCTGACCGGGGCGCCCATGGGGGCCGACATGTTCGGGCCGTTGGCGGAGGCGCTCGCCACCACCCACACCGTGCTCACCCACGATCCGAGGGGCATCGGTCGTAGCGTGCTCGACGACCCCGACCAGGATTCCACCCCCGAGGCGCGCGCGGACGACCTCGTCGCGCTCTTGGACCATCTGGGTGTCGCCGAGGCCGACTTCCTCGGTTCCAGCGGCGGCGCCGTGACCACCCTGGCGCTGGCCGAGCGCCACCCCGACCGCGCCCGCGTCATCGTGGCACACGAGCCCCCGCTGCTCGGACTGCTGCCGGAGGCGGAGGAACAGTTCGCGATCACCGAGGAGATCATCGCGACCTACCATCGGGACGGCGCGGGGGCGGCGTGGCGCCGGTTCATGGCCAACGCGGGCTTCCCCACGTCCGAGGAGGACGCGGCGGGGCCCGACGCGAACCCCGCCGGGGAAGAGGACGATCCGAACGACCGCCGGTTCTACGTCCACGAACTCCGGGGCACCGTCCACCACCGGGTCGACCCCGCGCGGATCACCGCCGGGTCCGCACGGGTGGTCCCCGCGTTGGGGGCGGCCTCGGGTGGTCTGATCACCGACCGGACCACCCGGGCCTTGGCGGAATTGCTCGGCACCGTCCCCGTGGTGTTCCCAGGGGACCACGGGGGGTTCGTGGAGGACCCGAACGGGTTCGCCGGTGTCCTGCGCGAGGTCCTCGCCCCGGTCACGGAAGCGGGTCGGCGCCCAACTCCTTGAGCAGCAGGTCGGCGGCGGTGTAGGGGTCGCGATCTCCCACGGCCACCTCATGGGCCAGGGTGTCCAGGCCGCCGTCGGCCCCCACCCCGCCCAGGCGTGCGCGCAGCAACTCCAGCACGATGGCCTCGACCTCGCCCCGCGCGCGGGCACGGCGTCGTTCGGCCAGCTCACCGGAGGACTCCAGGTGGGCGAAGTGCTGTTCGACGCGCTCCCACAGCTCACCCACGCCCTCGTCCTGGGAGGCCACCGTCATGACGATCGGCGGCTTCCACTCGTGGTCGGTGCGGTCCTTCATCGCGATCATCTGACGCAGTTCGCGCAGGGTCGACCTGGCGCCGTCCCGGTCGGCCTTGTTGATCGCGAACACGTCGCCGACCTCTAGCACCCCGGCCTTGGCGGCCTGGACCGCGTCGCCCATCCCTGGGGCGCTCAACACCACGGTGGTGTCCGCCTGGCTCGCGATGTCGACCTCCGACTGGCCCACTCCCACGGTCTCCACGAGGATGACGTCGAACCCGGCCGCGTCCAGCACCCGCAGCGCATGCGGCGTCGCCCACGACAGCCCGCCCAGATGGCCCCGGTTGGCCATGGAACGGATGTACACCTCGGGGTCGGCGGAGTGCTCCTGCATCCGCACCCGGTCACCCAACAGAGCTCCGCCGGTGAAGGGCGAGGAGGGGTCCACCGCCAGGACCGCGACCGACCTGCCCTGGGCCCTCGCGGCGCGCACCACGGCGTTGGTGGTGGTGGACTTGCCCACCCCCGGCGACCCGGTGAAGCCGACCACATGGGCCCGACCGGTGTGGGGCGCCAACCCCGCCATGATGGGACGCAGTCCCTCGGCGCCGTTCTCCACCAGGGTGATCGCGCGGGCCAGGGCCCTGCGGTCACCACCGCGGACCCGTTCGACCAGCTGGGGGGCGTTCATGTGACTCCTCGGGAAGTACCGCGCGGGGCGGAGGCTCATGGCCTTCCGCCCCGCGGTGGACAGGTGCGCCGTGCGACCGTTCGGGGGTGGCCCTGGCCGCACAGATTCGTTCGGACGTCGTTCGGGAGTTACTCGGCGGGCACCGAGAACAGCAGGGCGTCGCCCTGGCCACCGCCGCCGCACAGGGCCGCGGCACCCAGGCCACCGCCGCGCCGGCGCAGCTCGTGCACCAGGTGCAGGGCGATACGGGCACCGGAGGCGCCGATCGGGTGACCGATCGCGATGGCGCCGCCGTTGACGTTGACGATGTCCTCGGAGACGCCGAGGTCCTCGGTGGACTTCAGGCCCACCGCGGCGAACGCCTCGTTGATCTCGATGAGGTCCAGGTCCTCCACCTTCTTGCCCGCCTTGCCCAGGGCGTGCTTGATGGCGTTGGAGGGCTGGGAGTGCAGGGAGTTGTCGGGGCCGGCCACGTTTCCGTGCGCACCGATCTCGGCGAGGATCGGGGCGCCGAGCTCCTCGGCCTTGGCCCGGCTCATCACGACCACCACGGCGGCGCCGTCGGAGATCTGCGAGGAGGAACCGGCGGTGATGGTGCCCTCGCGGTCGAAGGCCGGACGCAACCTGCCCAGGCTCTCGGCCGTGGTGTCCGCGCGAACGCCCTCGTCATGCGAGAAGACGACCGGGTCGCCCTTTCGCTGCGGGATCTCGACGGGGACGATCTCCTCGTCGAACAGGCCCTTCTCGGCCGCGGCGGCGGCGCGTTGGTGCGAGCGGGCGGCGAAGGCGTCCTGCTCGGGGCGCTCGATGCCGAGCTTGCCGTTGTGGCGCTCGGTGGAGGCGCCCATGGAGTCGCCCTCGAAGGAGTCGGTGAGGCCGTCGTGCGCGGTGGCGTCCAGGACCTCGATGGAGCCGTACTTGTAGCCCTTACGGGACTTGGGCAGCAGGTGCGGGGCGTTGGTCATGGACTCCATGCCGCCGGCGACCACGACGTCGAACTCGCCCGCGCCGATGAGCTGGTCGGCGAGGGCGATCGCGTCCAGACCCGACAGGCAGACCTTGTTGATGGTCACCGAGGGGACGTCCATGGGGATGCCGCCCTTGACGGCGGCCTGACGGGACGGGATCTGGCCGGCGCCGGCCTGCAACACCTGTCCCATGACCACGTATCCGACCTGTTCACCGCTGATGCCGGCGCGCTCCAGGGCGGCCTTGATCGCGAAGCCGCCCAGGTCTGCGGCGGAGAACCCGGCGAGGGAGCCGAGGAGTCTGCCGGTGGGGGTCCGTGCCCCACCGACGATGACGGAACCGGGCATCTTAACTGGCCTCCAAGTGATGGGTGACGCACCTGGTCTGCAACGATACCCACACGGATCACATCGACGTTCGAGAGGTTCACCCGTGAGCGACGCACCCGTTCCCACCGGCCCGTTCTCCGGGCTGACCCGTCTGGACCACGTGGGTATCGCCTGCAAGGACCTGGACGCCTCCATTGATTTCTACCGGCGCACGTACGGCTTCGAGGTCGAGCACGAGGAGGTGAACGAGGAGCAGGGTGTACGCGAGGCGATGCTGCGGGTCAACGGCACCGACGACGGCGGCGCCACCTACCTCCAACTGCTGGAGCCGACCCGCGACGACTCCCCCGTCGCCAAGTTCCTGGAGCGCAACGGCGAGGGCGTGCACCACCTCGCGTTCGGCACCGCCGACGTGGCCGCGAGCGCGGCGGGGATCGGTGAGCGCGGGGTACGGGTCCTGGACGCCGAACCGCGCGCCGGCACCGCCGGTTCACGGATCGTTTTCCTTCACCCGAAGGACTGCGGTGGCGTTCTGACCGAATTGGTGCAAGGCTCGCACTGAGGGAACGCCCCATGATCGACCGGGCCGACGAAGTCACGGTGACGTCCCGAACGCATCACGTATTGACTTCCGCGAGAGCGGCCGACCTTGGACCCCACCGGAAGTTACACCAAACCCCCTTCCCCGGTGTTGCACGCTTGATAAAGTCGGCTAGCTGCCGGATGTACTTTTCTTCCGGCGTTGGTCCATGTCTTGCAGTCCGGTCGTGAACCGGGGCGGCCATAACCACCAACGACACCGACCGGATCGGCCCTCGTATCCGGGCGGAGTCGACCATCGCACCCATCCGCCCACACCCTCGGCGCACGTACCTCGGACTCACACCGTCCCGGGGGCACCGCAGTTCCCTCCTGCCGTCCCCGGCAGTACGCAAGTACAAGTAGCCGTCTCGCACCCGTTCAGGATTCCGCCACATGTCGTCAAACAACATCGACACCCAGCTCAACAACATCTTCGACGAAGACAACGCTCCGCCCGAGTTCGACGTGGTGTTGCGTGGCTTTGACCGCAACCAGGTGCAGGACTACCTCGACGGGCTCCGCCAAGAGGTCAAGGAGGCCAACGGCGCGGCCGAGAAGTACAAGGCCGAGCTGAACTCCAAGCAGCGCCAGCTCCAGGAGCGCGAGCGTCCCACCTACTCCGGTCTGGGCTCGCGCATCGAGGAGCTGCTCCGTCTGGCCGAGGAACAGGCCAACGAGCTCGTCCAGGGCGCCCAGATCGACGCCAACGACATTCGTTCGGCCGCCAAGATCGAGGCCGCGGAGATGCGCGCCGCCGCGGAGTCCGAGGCCACCGAGGTCCGCACGCTCGCCCAGCGCGAGGCCGACGAACAGCGCCAGTCCGCCGAGTCCGAGGCGGAGGAGATCAGCACCACGGCCCGCCGTGAGGCCGACGAGCTGGCCTCCACCACCGAGCGCGAGGTCCAGAAGAAGCGCTCCGCCGTCGACCACGAGATCGCCGAGAAGCGCGCCACCTTCGAGGGCGAGATCGCCAAGCTGCGCACCACCACCGAGCGTGAGTGCGCCCAGGCCCGCGCCGCGGCCAAGCGCGAGCGCGACGAGACGATCCAGTCCGCCAAGAGCCAGGCCGAGGAGCTGCGCAAGAACGCCGAGCGCGCCTACGCCGAGTCCGAGGCCCGCCGTACCGAGACCGAGGACCAGTTCGAGCTGCAGCTGGCCGACCGTCGTGCCGAGGCCGAGCGTCAGGACGCCGAGCGTCTGGCCGCCGCCCAGGCCGCCACCCAGCAGATGGTCAGCGAGGCCGAGGAGCGCGCCCGTAGCGCCGAGGAGCGCGCCACCAAGGCCAGCCAGCAGGCCGAGCACACCCGCCGCGAGGCCGAGAACCACGCCAAGACGCTGGTCGGCAACGCCAAGAAGAACGCCGGCCAGATCGACGCCGACGCCAAGGCCAAGGCCGAGCACCAGGTCTCCGACTCCAAGGCGGAGGCCAACCGCATCATGGCCATCGCCAAGAAGGAGGTCGAGGAGCTCAACCGCCAGCGCGACAGCATCCAGTCGCACCTGCAGCAGCTGCGTCAGCTGCTCGGTGGCGGTGGCGCCGCTCCGGCGCCGGCCGCTCCGGCCGCCGCCGCGCCCGCGGCCATCCAGCAGGAGCCCGCTCCGGCGGCTCCGGCCGAGGAGGCCAAGCAGCCGGCCCACTCCGGTAAGGGCGCCGACGACGAGGACTGGTGGCAGGAGTAGTCACGACCTTCGTGGCCGTGACCGTCTGACACGGTGAAGGGCCCGGGTCCCCCGCGGGGGTTCCGGGCCCTTCGTCATGTGTGGAGGCGCGAGGCTACACGGTGTCCTTCTCCCAGGGGCCATCCCACTCGGTGGGCAGCGGAGACGCCTCGGGGTTGACCCGTTGGACGATCTCGTCGAGGACTCGGCGCACATAGGGTTCACCGACCCACAGGTGCTTGGCTCCGTCCACCCCGATGATCTCCGCCCGGGTTAGCGGGGCGAAGCGTTCACGTGCCTCGTCGGGCTTGAGGTAGTCGTCGTGTTCGGGGACCAGCGCCACCACCGGCTTACCGGACTCGGCCCACAC
This sequence comes from Nocardiopsis sp. NPDC006832, assembly GCF_040635885.1. NCBI lineage: Bacteria > Bacillati > Actinomycetota > Actinomycetes > Streptosporangiales > Nocardiopsidaceae > Nocardiopsis > Nocardiopsis sp. NPDC006832. Next base: position 19,591 of record NZ_JBEYLC010000041.1, read on the forward strand.
CGCCATGTCCGACTCGTCGGCCCGGTGCAGGGGTGGGGACAGCAGGATGGCGCCCTTCACCTGGGGGTCGCAGCCCCACTTGAGCGCGAGTTCGGTACCGAAGGACCAGCCCAGGAGCCAGGGTCGGGGGAGTTCCTCGAACTCGGTGAACTCGATCGCGGCGAGCACGTCGTGCTTCTCGGTCTCTCCCTCGCCGAACTCGCCCTGGCTGGTGCCGTGCCGGGAGGTGGTGCCCCGGGTGTTGAACCGAAGGACCGCGATGTTGGCCAACGCCGGCAGCCGGAAGGACGCCTTGCGCAGCACGTGGCTGTCCATCATGCCCTCGGCGGTGGGCAGCGGGTGCAGGCACACGATGGTGGCGGCCGGCTTCCCACCCTCGGGCATCGCCAGTTCCCCGACCAGTTCGAGGCCGTCGGCGGTGTGCAGGGTGATGGGGCGCCGATCGGCGGGCAGCACCGTGGTGGCTCGGATCTCCATGGCTCCTTCTTCGGTGGGGTCCGGAATCAGTATCGGGGGGCCCTGGGTGAGCGGTGGGAGCGCCGTTCCCAACAGGAGGAGTGCCAGTGACGCCGATCGCCGCCGTCGCCGTAGGGGCGCCAGGCGACCACGTGCGGCATACCGGTGGGGATCTCCTGGGCGCAACCGGGACAACGGTAGACCTTGGTGGCGGCCGATCCGGGTATGCGACGGGTGACGTACTCACCGTCCGGTCCGGTCTCGCGGCGTTGCCCCCCGGAGATACGCAGCATGAGGGCGTCCTCGTCGGGGGGACCGGCCGCCGACTTGCGGCCGGACTTACGGCGGGGGCTGTTTCGGCGCGGGCTCACCGTTCAAGGGTAGAAGAGAGACGACAGTGGCCGCCATCACACCCTGGGGTGCGATGACGGCCGAGGTGAGGCGGAGGCGCTGAGTGGACACCGCTCAGTGGCAGGCGCAGCCGCCGTGGCCCTCGGACTCCTCCACGTCGGGCAGGCGATCCATGAGCAGCGGGGCGGGCACCGCGATGGTGGTGAGGCTGTACTCGCCCATCGACACCAGGGTGGTGATGACAGACTCGGCGCCGCGGTCCTCCAGGAGTTCGGTCGGACCCTTCGGGTAGCCGCAGCCGAACCGCAGGGCGGTGTCGACGTCCTTGGCGGAGGCGTAACCGTCGCCGATCATGCGCATGGCGTCGTCGATCTGCGCCGCGATAAGCATCTCGCCGATGTCGAGGGTCTCCTCCTCGCGGACCATCTGGGCGAGACGACCGGTGCGCTGCGGCTCGGGGGCGTCGTCCTTGCCCTTGTAGAAGCCCTGTCCGGTCTTGCGGCCGAGGCGGCCGGCGGCGACCATGCGGCGCAGCAGCGGGGAGGCGGAGTAGCGCGGGTCGTGGAACTCATCCCACAGCACGTCCATGACGGCCAGGCACACGTCCAGGCCGACCAGGTCGGCGAGGGTGAGCGGGCCCATCGGCAGGCCGGCGGCCTTCTTGACGGACTCGTCGATCTCCTCACGGGTGGCGATCCGCCGCTCGTAGAGGCGGATGCCGTCGTTGATGTAGGGCACCAGCAGGGCGTTGGCCACGAAACCGCCGCGGTCGCCGACCGTGATCGGGGTCTTGCCGACGCGCTTGGCGACCTCGGTGACGACGTCGACGGTCTCGTCGGCGGTGGAGACGGTGGTGATGACCTCGGCCAGCTTCATGACCGGGGCCGGGTTGAAGAAGTGCAGACCGACGACCTTCTCGGGGCGGTCGGTCAGCGCGGCGATCTCGGTGACCGACAACGAGGACGTGTTGGTCGCCAGGATCGTGCCGGGAGCGCAGATCCGGTCGAGGTCGCCGAACACGTCGCGCTTGATGTCCATGCGCTCGGGGACGGCCTCGACGACGAAGTCCACGTCGGCCAGGTCCTCGCGGGACGCGCTGAACGTGAAGCGCGCGTCGATCTCGGAGCGTTCCTCCTCGGTGAGTTTGCCCTTTTCGACCGCGCGAGAGAGGGACTTGTCCACGTGACCTCGGCCGCGGTCGAGGGCGGCCTGGTCGATCTCGACCCCGACGACATTGAAGCCCGCACGGGCGAACACCTCAGCGATGCCCGCACCCATCGTGCCCAGTCCAACGACGCCGACCTTCTTGAATTCCTGCACCATGGGCCCCACTTTAGACGCCTCGAACCACGAGACCGCGCACCGGTACCCCTTCCGTCCTACTCGTTGGTAGTCGGCCCGGGGGACGATCGGCGACCGGCCGGAACGACCGCGATCGCCGCCGCGGCGAACACCGCGCCCACCGCGAACACCCACGGCAGCCCGGCCACCGTGATGACCACCGCCATGAGCAGTGGGGTCAGCGTGGTGCTGATCGCCTGCAACCAGTTCTGCACGGCGAGCGCCCGACCGGCCCACGCGGTTCCGGCGATCTCCGCCACGGAGGTGAAGGTCAGCCCGTTGTGCCACATGGTCAGGACCAGGCAGACCAGCACCAAGGGCACCGCGCTCCACGACCAGGCCGGTGGCAGGAACGTGAGCAGGAGCAGGACGAGGGCGCCGGACGCGGCGAGGGCTCGGACGGGTCGCATGCGTTCACCGGTGCGGTCGGAGACCGCGCCCAGGACCAGACGGCCGACCGCGCCCGGCACCTGCGCGGCGGCGACCACCACTCCGGCGGCGGGCGCGCCCCACCCTTGTTCCTGCACGAGGTAGAGGACGGCGTAGGTCATCAACGTGACCTGGGGAACGCCCAGGAGCATGCTCACTCCGTGCACGCGCCAGATCGTCCACTTCCGGTAGGGCGAACGAGACGGTCCGTCCGCGGCCTCCCGCTCGCCTTCCGGTGTGCTTCGCGATCGTTCGGTCCGGGGCGGTTCCGTGGGCATGGCCAGGACCAGGGGGACCGCCGCCAGGGCGAGCAACGCCGGCAGGGTCATGGCCCCCACGAATCCCCAGGCCTCGGCGGCGCCGGGCAGTACCAGCGCGGATATCCCGACCCCCACGGGCAACCCCGATTGTCGGATGCCCATCGCCAGTCCGCGTTCCCCGGCGGTGAACCAGGTGAGGACCAGACGGCCGCTGGCGGCGTTGACGGGACCGCCTACCGCGCCGAGGAGCAGGAAGACCGCCGCCACCGACCACAGACCGGGCGCGATCCACAACAGTCCGAGGGTGCCCGCGGTCAGGGTCAGGCTGAGCGCCATGGTGCCGCGCTCCCCCACTCGGTCGATGACCACGCCCCAGACCAGCAGGGTGAGCAGCAGCCCGAAGGACGGCAGTCCGGCCAGCACACCGGCCTGGGCGGTACTCACCCCGAAGTCCTCGCGCAGCCGCGGTAGGACCACCGGGATCCCGAAGATCGCCGAGACGCTCGCCACCTGCGCGACCATGCTGATGGACAGGACGACCCAACGATTGCGCACGAGCATCCGGACAGCCTAGGGGTGAGGAGGTCTTCGGTCTCGTCCCGGAACGCCTCGAACCGTCCTCAAGGGCCCACCGGAAGCGGTAACGTGACGTCCCGTGCGTCTTGTCATCGCGCGGTGCAGCGTCGACTATGCCGGCCGGCTCACCGCCCACCTGCCCATGGCTCCCCGCCTGATCCTCATCAAGGCGGACGGGAGCGTGTCCATCCACGCCGACGATCGGGCGTTCAAGCCGCTGAACTGGATGAACCCGCCGTGCAAACTGCGGGAGGAGACCGTCGAGGACGGCCCGGACGTGTGGACGGTCACGCACGACAAGTCCGGGGAGAAGCTCGTGCTGACGATGGAGGAGATCATGCACGACTCCTCCCACGAACTCGGCAAGGATCCCGGCCTGCAAAAGGACGGGGTCGAAGCGCACCTTCAGGAGCTGCTGGCCGAGCACATCACCACGCTCGGCGAGGGTTACACGCTCATCCGCCGCGAGTACCCCACCGCGATCGGTCCGGTGGACATCCTGTGCCGCGACGGGGAGAGCAAGACCGTGGCGGTGGAACTGAAACGACGCGGCGACATCGACGGCGTCGAACAGCTCACCCGCTACCTGGAGCTGCTCAACCGCGACCCGTCCCTGGCCCCGGTCACCGGTGTGTTCGCCGCCCAGGAGATCAAGCCCCAGGCCAAGGTCCTGGCCGAGGACCGCGGCATCTCGTGCGTGGTTCTGGACTACGACGAACTCCGCGGCATCGAGCCCGACACCCTCCGCCTGTTCTGATCCCCCGCCCCTGAGAGGGCACTTTCCAGACCCCGGGCCCGTGTCCTCCCATCGGAGGACACGGGCCCGTCCTCGTAGCGGATACCACCGCCTTCCGGCTCTCGGGAGGATCGGTGTATGAGCGATACGGTCATCGAGGTCACCGACCTCCGTAAGCGTTACGGCGACACCGAAGCCGTCGCCGGCGTCGACCTGGACATCGAGCGCGGTGAGATCTTCGCGCTGCTGGGCCCCAACGGCGCGGGCAAGTCCACCACCGTCGAGATCCTGGAGGGGTTCCGCGGACGTGACGGCGGGGAGGTCCGGGTACTGGGTGAGGACCCCGGCCTGGCGGGGCGCGCCTGGCGCTCCCGGGTCGGCGTCGTCTGGCAGAAGGAGACCCTCGTCCCGAAGCTGCCGGTGCGCGACGTCGTGCGGCACTTCGCCGCCTACTACCCCCTGGCCGACGACCCCGACGAGGTGATCGAGCGGGTGGGGTTGGCCCACAAGTCCCGCGAACTCGCCGAGTCCCTGTCCGGTGGGCAACTGCGCCGCCTGGACGTGGCCCTGGGCATCGTCGGCCGCCCCGAACTCCTCTTCCTGGACGAACCCACCACCGGCTTCGATCCCCGGGCCCGGCGGGAGTTCTGGGGACTGATCCGGGCCCTGGCCGCCGGCGGAACCACCATCGTGCTCACCACCCACTACCTGGAGGAGGCCGAGGCACTGGCCGACCGGGTGTGCGTGATGGCGCGTGGCCGGGTCCGGGCGATCGACACCCCCGCGGCCCTCGACGGGCGGGCCTCTCGCCAGGCCACCGTGCACTGGCGTGAGGAGGGCGAACGCCGGGAGGTCCGCACCGATGAGCCCACCCGGGTGGTCGCGGGACTGGCCGGCCGTTTCGTCGGTGAGATCCCGGAACTGAGCGTGCGCCGTCCCACCCTGGAGGAGGTCTACCTCGGCATGATCAAGGACGACCACGTGACAGAGGAGGTCTCGGGATGAGCGCCCGGACGACCGATCCGACCACCACGACCGCGACCGCCCTTCCCTCACCACCTTCCCGGGGACGCCCGCCCGGCGCGCTGCGCCTGGGTCTGTCCCGGGGATGGGTGGAGATCCGCACCTTCTCCCGCGAGTGGGAGGGGGTCCTGTTCACCTTCGCCCTGCCCACGGTCATCCTCACCCTGTTCGCGACCGTCATGGGCGGGTTCTTCGACATGGGGATGCCCGCCGTCGACTACTTCCTGCCCGGCCTCATCGCCATGGGCCTGATGTCGGTCAGCTTCCAGACCCTGGGCGTCTCGATCGCCACCGAACGGGAGTACGGCATGCTGCGGCGGTTGCGCGGCACCCCGATGCCGCCCAGCGCCTACTTCGTCGGCAAGACCATCCTGGTGCTGTTCCTCGCCCTGGGACAGGTGGTCCTTCTCCTGGGGGTGGCCCGCCTGTTCTTCGACGCCACACTGCCCACCACCGTGCAGGCGTGGGCGATCATGGCGTGGGTGTTCGTCCTGGGCACCATCGCCTGCTCGCTGCTCGGTATGGCGGTGAGCTCGCTGGCCCGCACCCCGCAGGCGGCGTCGGCCGTGGTGACCTTCCCCTTCCTCATCCTGCAGTTCGTCTCGGGCATCTTCGTGCCGGTGATGGCCCTGCCGGAATGGCTGCTGAACCTCGCGTCCCTCTTCCCGTTGCTGTGGATGGCCCAGGGCATGCGCGCCGCGTTCTTCCCCGAGGCCATGGCCGCGCTCGAACCTTCGGGGGCCTGGGACCTGCCCATGGTCGCCCTGGCACTGGGGATCTGGTGTGTGGTGGGCTTGGCCGTGACACTGACGACGTTTCGCTGGAAGACGCGCAAGGACGGGTGAACGTGATGACGGATCCGGGCGCGGAGGAGGCCGAGGGCACCGCCGACCCGGGGTCCGGCTCCCGGCGCCGCAAGACCCGCCCCTCGGTCGAGTGGCACGCGTGGGATCTGGGTCGCTGGTGGCATCTCACCTTCACCGTCGCGATGCTCGCCATGGTCGCGCTCGCGCTGATCAGCGGGCCGGAGCGGTGGCGATGGGCGACGGCGGCGCTGATGGCCACGGTCCCGGTGGTGTACTTCGTGTTCGCCCGCCCCGTGCTCAGCGTCGACAGCGACCTGCCCGGAAACCGGCGGTCCCTGGGTCTGATGCTGCTGTTCCTGCTTCCGGCCCTGCCCGCGGTCATCCTCAACCCCACGCTGTTGATCTCGCTGGTCGCGATCGCCCCGGCGTTGTTCATGACCGTGGGCAGCGCCTACGCCGTGCCCACCCTGGCGGTGCTGTTGCTGTGTCCCTCCCTGTTGGAGGGGCTGCTGGGCCGCAAGGACTGGGAGTTCGTCGGAATCACCTTGCTGGTCAACGGGGCGATCCTGGGGTACGCCCTGTGGTTCAGTGGCTGGATCGAACGCATCATCTTCCAGAGCGCCGAGCGTTTCATCCTCATCGAACAGCTGAGCCAAAGCCGCGAGGAGGCCGCCCGGCTGTCCGAGCAGGCGGGGGCGATGACCGAACGCGAACGGTTGGCCCGGGAGCTGCACGACACCCTCGCCCAGGGGTTCACCAGCATCATCACCCTCACCCAGGCGGTGGAGTCGGAGCTGGACACCGACCCCGCGACCGCCCGCCGGCACCTGGCCTTGATGCGCGAGACCGCCGCCGAGAACCTGGCCGAGGCACGCGCGATGGTCGCCGCCCGGCGGTCGGTCACGGTGGAGGGCGACGACCTGGACGGAGCGCTCACCCGGATCGGGGAACGCCTCGGCCGCGAACTGGGCATCGAGGTGACCGCGACGGTCATGGGCTCCCCCGAGGAGCTCTCCAACGACCTGCGGGTGTGTCTGCTGCGCACCGCCCAGGAGGCACTGGCCAACGTCCGCAAGCACGCCGAGGCCGACAGCGCCCGGGTCACGCTCACCTACACCGACGTCGGTGTCTCCTTGACGGTGGCCGACGACGGCGCCGGCTTCGACGTCTCCCTTCCCTGCGACGGCAACGGGTTGGCGAACATGCGTCACCGGGCCGGGTCGGTCGGCGGGATCCTGGACCTGGACAGTGCGCCCGGTCGGGGCACCACCGTCCGTCTCACCATTCCCCGCGACGAAGCGGAGGAGTGACCCGTGTCGCAGAGAGAAGGCCGCACCATGATCCGCGTCCTCCTGGTGGACGACCATCCCGTGGTCCGTGAGGGCATCCGCGGCATGCTCAGCGCCGAACCCGACCTGGAGATCGTGGGCGAGGCCGGTTCGGGCCCCGAGGCGGTGGTCCGGGCCGCCGCCCTGGAACCCGACGTGGTCCTGATGGACCTGCGCATGCCCGGCGGTGACGGGGCGCAGGCCACCGAACGGATCCGCGCCGACCACCCCGCCGTCCACGTGCTGGTGCTCACCACCTATGACACCGACACCGACATCCTGCGCGCGGTGGAGGCCGGCGCCACCGGCTACCTGCTCAAGGACACCCCGCGCGCGGAGTTGGCCGACTCGGTTCGTTCGGCGGCCCGAGGCGAGACGGTGCTCAGTGGGCGTCTGGCCGGAAAACTGTTCTCCCGCGTGCGGCGCGATCCCGAACCGGAGAAACCGGCGGCGCTGTCGCCTCGCGAGGTGGAGGTGCTCCGTCTGGCGGCGGACGGGCACACCAACGCGGCGATCGGTCGGGCCCTGCGCATCAGCGCCACCACGGTCAAAACCCACTTGATGCGCGCGTACGAGAAACTGGGGGTGGGCGACCGGACCGCGGCGGTCTCCCAGGCGCTACGTCGCGGGTTGCTCCCCGACAAGTGAGATCTCAGGGCCTTCTCAGGGGATTCCCCGGATGCCGCGTCCGCGGACCCTCGGAACAATAGAACTATGGTGGACACGATGAGCGAACTCACCCCCCACGAGGACCACAACGCACGGATGCGGGCGTCGGACGCCGACCGTGACGCCGTCGCACACCGTCTCCGGGAGGCCCTGGCCGAGGGCCGCCTGGACCCCGACGAGCACGGGGAGCGTCTGGACGCGGTCTATCGCGCCAAGACCCTCGGCGAGCTCGTCCCCCTCACCCGAGACCTGCCGGACACCGGCGCCGCGCCCATGCCGGCCCCCACCGACTTCCGTTCACCCCGTCCCGTCTACGGTGCGGGCCGGATCGTGGACATGCCGCCCAGCAGCCGGACCTCCCTGGTACTGATGGGCGGCGCCGACCGTTCCGGGAACTGGGTCCTCCCGGGCACGTTCACCGCGGTGGCGGTGATGGGCGGTATCGAACTCGACCTGCGCGAGGCCAGGTTCACCCAGCGCGAGACGACCATCTGGATCGGCACGGCGATGGGCGGTATCGGGATCATCGTCCCCGACGACGTCCAGGTGCGCGTGCACGGCCTGCCGATCATGGGCGGCTTCGGGATCGAGGGGAACACCCCCAGCGTGGTGGACCCGGGCGCCCCGATCGTGCACATCCGTGGGATCGCGGTGATGGGCGGCGTGGGCGTCGAGTACCGGGCGCGCAAGCACCAGAACGAGAACGAGAGGTAGCCGCCCGACCGCACCCCGCCCCCGTGGTCGAGACATTCCGGTCGATTTCGGCCGTCCATCCAACCACAGTGCCCACCCGTGTGTAAGGTCTGTGGCTGATTGTGGCAATGTGGCGCACCCACCCTTGCCGCCGCCCCCTGGCGGTGCGAGGCTTCAGCGGTACCCCGCCCACCCACGAGTCCATCCCCCATTCCACGGTTCGATGGACCCCCGCATACGGGAGGAAGCATCGTGCGTCCGAACCATCCCGGGCAGCCGCCCGCGGCCCCCTCACCCCGACGGCGCAGAGCCACCACCGCGGGTGTGGCCGCCCTGTGCCTCACCGCGGGCACCCTGGCGAGCGGCCCGGCCCACGCCGACGAGCTGCCCCTGTCGGAGGCCGTGACCGCCGAGGCGATCCAGGCCCACCTGACCAACCTCGACACCATCGCCGAGTACAACGGCGGAAACCGGGCCAGCGCCACCCCCGGCTACGACGTCGCGGCCCTGTACATCGAGGACCAGCTCGAACGCGCCGGATACGAGCCCTACCGCCACGAGTACGACTACGAGTCCTGGCGGGAGAACACCCCCGCGGTGCTCGCCCGGACCGCCCCGGACGAGCGCGCCTACGAGCTCGACGAGGACTACGTCACCATGAGCTACTCCAGCGCCGGTGACGTGACGGCCCCCGCCGTCGCGGTCAACACCGACAGCGAGGAGAGCGGCTGCTCCCCCGACGACTTCGCCGACTTCCCCGAGGGCGCGATCGCCATCACCCTCCGCGGCACATGCCCGTTCGGTGACAAGGTGCAGAACTCCGCCGACGCCGGTGCCTCGGCCGCCGTGGTCGTCAACAACGAGGACGAGGTCTTCCTCGGCACCGTCGGCGAGACCTCCGGCATCCCGGCCATCGGTGTCTCCGGCCTGGTCGGCGCGGACCTGCTCGCCACCTCGGACCTGGAACTCCAGGTCACCGTGGACTCGGAGGTCACCCAGGAGAGCTCCTACAGCGTCCTGGCCGAGACCCCCGGCGGCAAGGACGACAACGTGGTGGTCGTCGGCGGCCACCTGGACAGCGTCGAAGAGGGCCCGGGCATCAACGACAACGGCAGCGGCGTCGCCTTCGTCCTGGAGACCGCCCTGCGCCTGGCCGAGAAGGAGGACCCGAACAACAAGGTCCGTTTCGCCTTCTGGGGCACCGAGGAGTCCGGCCTGGTCGGCTCCAACGAGTACGTGGCGGGCCTGTCCGAGCAGGAGGTCGAAGACATCGCCCTCTACCTGAACTTCGACATGATCGGCTCGCACAACTACGGCCGGTTCGTCCTGGACGGCCGCATGGACCTGCCCGAGTCCGGTGGCGCCCCCGCCGGCTCCGGTGCCATCGCCAAGGTCTTCGAGGACTACTTCGAGGACCAGGGCCAGGTCAGCGAGCCCGGCGTGCTGAGCGGGCGCAGCGACTACTCGGCCTTCATGCTGGCGGGGGTCCCCTCCGGTGGTCTGTTCTCCGGCGCCGACGGCATCAAGACCGAGGAGCAGGTCGAGTGGTACGGCGGTGACGAGGGCGAGATGTTCGACCCGTACTACCACACGCCGGACGACACGATGGAGAACGTCAACTGGGACTCGGTGGCCGAACTGTCGGCCGCGGGCGCGCACGGCGTGGAGTTCCTCGCCGAGAGCACGCTGCCGGTGAACGGTGTGCTGCCCTTCAGCGCCCCGGCCCCGGTGGACCTGCCGCGTCTGGGCGACGCCTGGGTGCGCTAGCGGTGTTCGGCTCCACCGACCGGCTCTGACAGGTGAAAGGGCGGGTGGCGTGAACCCCCCGGTTCCACGCCACCCGCCCTCAGCGGTGTCTCCCCCCGCGCCATCCGCCCGGACGGTCCCCCTCTGTCCCGTCCGGGGGCATCATGCGCGAACACCGCCGGAAACTACTGTCCGTAGCTCCCTGATTCCTCAAGGTATCAGCGAAACGCGCCATCATCACCCCCCGATATCGAACAGTTATCCTCAGTGAGGATTTCGTGCTCACGGGACCGGCGAGGTCCCGGTGACGGGCGCTCCCCTAGGCTGAGGCCCATGACCAAACGGGACACGGACAAGCCGGTCGTACTGTCGAAGATCTACACCCGGACCGGAGACGCCGGAAGCACGGCGCTCGGCGACATGAGCAGGACCTCCAAGAACGACACCCGACTCGTCGGATACGCCGACGCCGAGGAGGCCAACGCCGCCATCGGGGTCGCGTTGGCCATGGGCGAACTGCCCGAAGACGTACGGACGCTACTGGTCCGGGTGCAGAACGAGCTCTTCGACCTGGGCGCGGACCTGTCCACGCCCATCGTCGCCGACCCCGAGTACCCGCCGCTGCGCGTCCTCCCCGAGTACGTGGAGCGCCTGGAGGAGGCCTGCGACACCTACAACGCGGACCTGCCCACACTGCGCAGCTTCATCCTGCCCGGCGGCTCCCCCACCGTGGCATTGGTGCACACCGCGCGCATCGTGGTGCGACGGGCCGAACGTTCGGTGTGGGCCGCGATCGAGGAGCACGGCGACAGCGTCAACCCGCTCACCGCCCAGTACCTCAACCGACTCTCGGACCTGCTGTTCATCCTCGGCCGCCACGTGGCCGAGGAGGGCGACGAAGTCCTCTGGAAGCCCGGTGGGGAGCGTTAGCGCTCCAACTCGCGCTCGACGGCGGCGACCTTACCGCGCAGGCCGTCGGTGACGCCGTCCCGGACATCGACCTTGAGCGTCACGCTCACCCGGGACGCGCCCTCACCGGCGGCCGCCACCGCGCGCTTGACCACGTCCATGACCTCGTCCCACTCACCCTCGACGGTGGTGAACATCGCGGAGGTCTCGTTGGGCAGCCCGCTCTCGCGTACGACCCTGACCGCGCGCGCCACCGCGGGCGCGACGGACTCACCTGTACCGAGCGGGGAAACCGAGAAAGCAACGATGGTACTCATGCGGCCATGGAAACACAGAGGCCCCGCCGGTGTGAACCAGGCGGGGCAGGGCATCGCCGGAAGGCTCAGGCCTCCCAGTGGGTCCCCGGGGGCATCGACTCGATCCACGACAGGAAACCGGTGAGCTGACGCTCCCCCATGGCCACCTCGTAGACCGCCTTCTCCGGGTCGGCGCCGTCCGCAGCGATCCAGCCGATCTCCAGGACCGTCACGTCGGCCGGCAGTGAGGCGTCCACCCGTTCCGCGCCGGAACCCTCGTTCCCCGCCATCCGGGGACGACGCCCCACAACGACGAGACCGCGGCGCGACAGTCGAACTGTCGGCCGCGGTCGGAGCGAGAGGACGGGGTACCAGCCGAAGCCACCGGTGCCGTACCGGCCGAAACCGACACGCCAGGTGCCCCGGCGCCCCTTGCCCCCGCATACGCGCAGATAACACTCGATGGCGCCCCCACTGCGCACCAGGACGAAACGTCGCAGGGCACCGGCGAGGACCACCACCACGATGAGGGCGACGAGGATGAGGAGCACCCACCACAGGGACTCCGACCACGGTGTTCCCGGCAGCTGCTCCACCACTCGTCACGCCTCTTTCGCTTCGCTAGGCGACTTCCTCGCCGGCGGCGCGCAGACGGCTGCGGGCACGCCCGGCGGCGAGACTGTCGCCCTCCTCGGTCGCACTCGTCAGAGCCTGACGCGCACGGTCCACATCGATGTCCTCGGCGAGCTCGGCGGTCTCGGCGAGGATGGAGACCCGACCCTCACCCGACACCGAGACGTACCCGCCGTGGGCGGCGGCCTTGACCTCACCGGTCTCTCGGGCCCCCAGCACGCGAACGACCGCGTCCTGGGCGAGCAGCGACAGCACCGGCACGTGGCCGGGCATGACGCCGATCTCGCCCTCGACGGTCTTCGCGATGACCATGTCGCCCTCGCCTGCCCAAACCTCACGGTCGGGAGAGACGATCTCGACGAAAAGCTTCTTCGACACTGTCACAAACTCCTCGGCTAGCGGGTGGGTTCGGCGGGGCCGAGTACGAATCGATACTCGGCCCCGCCTGGCTGGCCCCGCCCGTCGCCCCCGGGCTCACGGCCGGGGGCACTGACGCGCAGTCCTAGCCTTCCTGAAGCTTCTTGGCCTTCTCCACGACCATGTCGATGTTGCCGACGTCGAGGAAGGCCTGCTCGGGAAGGTGGTCGTACTCGCCGTCGCACAGACCCTTGAAGGAGGCGATGGTCTCCTCCAGGGGAACGAACACGCCCGGGGTACCGGTGAACTTCTCCGCCACGAACATGTTCTGGGAGAGGAAGCGCTCCAGGCGACGAGCACGGTTGACGATGATCTTGTCCTCTTCGGACAGCTCGTCCATACCGAGGATGGCGATCTGGTCCTGCAGGTCGTTGTTGCGCTGCAGGATCTCCTTGACCCGCTGGGCGACGTCGTAGTGCTCCTGACCCACGTACTGCGGGTCCAGGATGCGCGAGGACGAGGCCAGCGGGTCCACCGCCGGGTAGATGCCCTTCTGCGAGATCGGCCGGGAGAGCTCGGTCGTCGCGTCCAGGTGGGCGAAGGTCGTCGCCGGAGCCGGGTCGGTGTAGTCGTCCGCGGGGACGTAGATCGCCTGCATCGAGGTGATCGAGTGACCACGCGTCGAAGTGATCCGCTCCTGGAGCTGACCCATCTCGTCCGCCAGGTTGGGCTGGTAACCCACGGCCGAGGGCATACGGCCCAGCAGCGTGGAGACCTCCATACCCGCCTGGGTGAAACGGAAGATGTTGTCGATGAAGAGCAGCACGTCCTGACCCTGGACGTCACGGAAGTACTCCGCCATCGTCAGAGCCGAGAGCGCCACGCGCAGACGGGTGCCCGGGGGCTCGTCCATCTGACCGAAGACGAGCGCGGTGTCCGGGAGGACGCCCATCTCGTCCATCTCCAGGAAGAGGTCCGTACCCTCACGGGTGCGCTCACCGACACCGGCGAACACGGACACACCACCGAAGTTGCGGGCGATACGGGTGATCATCTCCTGGATGAGCACCGTCTTGCCCACACCCGCGCCACCGAAGAGGCCGATCTTCCCACCGCGCACGTACGGGGTGAGGAGGTCGATCACCTTGATGCCCGTGACCATCATCTCGGTCTTGGACTCAAGCTGGTCGAAGGAGGGGGCCTTGCGGTGGATCGGCCAGCGCTCGGTCACGCCGAGCTCGGCCGTGGGCACGTCCATGGACTCGCCCAGGGTGTTGAACACGTGGCCCTTGACGATGTCGCCGACGGGCACGCTGATGGGCGCGCCGGTGTCGCGGACCTCGGCGCCACGGACCATGCCGTCCTGCGGGGCGAGGGAGATGGCGCGCACCAGGTTGTCACCCAGGTGCTGGGCGACCTCCAGGGTGACGACCTTGTCCTTGCCACCGATGCTCACATCGGTGTGCAGGGCGTTATAGATGCCGGGCAGGGAGCCGACGGGGAACTCCACGTCGACGACCGGGCCGGTGACCCGGGCGATCCGACCGGTGGCGGTGCCGGCGCCGGTCGTCTCTTCAACTGTCGTTGACACTTCTCTTACTCACTTCCCGCGCTGGACCCAGAGAGTGCATCGGCACCGCCGACAATCTCACTGATCTCATTGGTGATCTCGGCCTGACGGGCCTGGTTGGCCAGGCTGGTCAGGTTCTTGACGAGTTCTTCCGCGTTGTCGGTCGCGGCCTTCATGGCCGCGCGACGGGACGCCTGCTGGGAGGCGGCCGATTCGAGGAGGGAAGCGTAGATCCGGTTGACCACGTACTGCGGCAGCAGCTGGTCCAGGACCTCCTCGGCCGAGGGCTCGAACTCGTAGAGCGGCAGCGCCTCGCCACCGTGGCTCTCTTCGAGTTCCTCCGCCTCGACCTCCTCCACCTCCAGCGGAAGAGCGCGAACCGCCCCGGCCCGCTGGGTCAGCATCGACACGAACTCCGTGGAGACCACGTGGATCTCGTCGACACCACCCTCGGCGGTGTCCAGGGAGAACCTCTCCATGAGAGCGGAGCCGATCTCCTGGGCGTGCGCGTAGGTCGGACGCTCGGTGATGCCTTCTTCCCAGGACCGCTCGACCGCACGGTCACGGAACTTGTAGAAGGCCGCACCCTTGCGACCCACCATGTAGGTGAGAACCTCCTTGCCCTGCTCCCGAAGAAGCTGGGTGAGGGACTCGGCCTCCTTGATGACGTTGGTCGAGAAGGCGCCGGCCAGACCCTTGTCGCTGGTGATGACCAGGACGGCGGCACGGGTGGGGTTCTCGGCCTCGGTCAGCAGCGGGTGATCGGTCACCCGGCTGGCGAGGGCGGACACCGCCCGCGTGATCTCCCGTGCGTAGGGGCCTGCAGCCTCGGCCGCGCGCTGCGCCTTGGTGATGCGCGTGGCGGCGATCAGCTCCATCGCACGGGTGATCTTCGCCGTCGCCTTCGTCGCACGGATCCTCCGGCGATAGACGCGAAGCTGTGCACCCATGGGTTACTTCCCGCCCTTGGCGACCTTGATGGTCTCCTGGCCGACCTTCTCCTCGGAGAGCGCCTCGGCCTCGGCCTCGGTGCCCAGGAGGCCGCCCGCAGAGGTCTGGAAGCTCTGCTTGAACTTCTCGATGGCGGCCTGGAGGGTCTTCTGGCTGTCGTCCTCGAACTTGCCGGTGTCCCGGATGGTGTCGAGAACGGCCTTGTGCTCGCGGTCCAGGTAGGACAGGAAGTCCTCCTCGAAGCGGCGAACGTCCTCGACCGGGACCTCGTCGATCAGGCCGGTGTTACCCATCCAGATCGAGACGACCGTCTTCTCCATGGAGAAGGGCGAGTACTGACCCTGCTTGAGGAGCTCCATCATCCGGGCACCACGCTCCAGCTGCTGCTTGGAGACGGCGTCCAGGTCCGAACCGAAGGCGGAGAACGCCTCCAGCTCGCGGTACTGGGCCAGGCTCAGACGCAGGGTACCGGAGACCTTCTTGGTCGCCTTGGTCTGCGCGGCGCCACCGACACGGGAGACGGAGACACCGACGTCGATCGCCGGACGCTGGCCCTGGTTGAACAGGTCCGAGTTCAGGAAGACCTGACCGTCGGTGATCGAGATGACGTTGGTGGGGATGTACGCCGAGACGTCGCCCGCCTTGGTCTCGATGATCGGGAGGGCCGTCATCGAACCGGCGCCCAGCTCGTCGGAGAGCTTCGCGCAACGCTCCAGCAGCCGGGAGTGGAGGTAGAAGACGTCACCCGGGTAGGCCTCACGGCCCGGCGGGCGGCGCAGCAGGAGGGAGACCGCACGGTAGGCCTCGGCCTGCTTGGTCAGGTCGTCGAAGACGATGAGGACGTGCTTGCCCTCGTACATCCAGTGCTGGCCCAGGGCCGAGCCGGTGTACGGGGAGAGGTACTTGAAGCCGGCCGGGTCGGACGCCGGGGAGGCGACGATGGTGGTGTACTCCATCGCGCCGGCCTCTTCGAGGGCGCCGCGCACGCTGGCGATGGTCGAGCCCTTCTGGCCGACCGCGACGTAGATGCAGCGCACCTGCTTCGAGGGGTCGCCGGTCTCCCAGTTCGCCTTCTGGTTGATGATCGCGTCGATACCGATCGCGGTCTTACCGGTCTGTCGGTCACCGATGACCAGCTGGCGCTGGCCACGGCCGACCGGGGTCATGGTGTCGATCGACTTGATACCGGTCTGGAGCGGCTCGCCGACCGGCTGGCGCTCCATCACGGTCGCGGCCTGAAGCTCAAGCTCGCGAGTCTGGGTCGTCTCGATCTCGCCCTTGCCGTCGATGGGGGCGCCCAGGGGGTCCACCACGCGGCCGAGGAAGTTGTCACCCACCGGGACCGAGAGGAGCTTGCCGGTGCGACGCACCTTCTGCCCCTCTTCGATACCGGTGAAGTCGCCCAGCACGACGACACCGATCTCACCGATCTCAAGGTTCTGGGCCATGCCCAGGGTGCCGTCCTCGAATTCCAGCAGCTCGTTCGCCATCGCCGAGGGAAGGCCACCGACGCGGGCGATGCCGTCACCGGAGTAGGTGACGGTTCCGACCTCTTCCGCGCGGGTGGTGTCAGGCTCGTACGACTGGACGAAGCGCTGTAGCGCGTCCCGGATCTCATCCGGCCGGATCGTCAGCTCCGCCATCTCTACGTTGTCCTTGCTCTCAAATGGCGCCGGGCCGGCGCCGTGCGTGCTTGCCTTGCGTATATTCGCGTGTGTCAGCCGGCCAGACGGCGCTGAACCTCAGCGATGCGCCCGGCGATGGTGCCGTCGATGACCTCGTCGCCGACCTGGATGGAGAGTCCACCCACGATCTCGGGGGCGACCTCGGTGTTCAGGTGGATCTCACGGCCGTACTTGCGCCGCAGAAGCGTCCGGAGACGGTCCTGGTGAGCCTCGCTCAGCGGGACGGCGCTGCGCACCACCGCGATGTAGCGCTGGGCGCGCTCGGCGACCAGCTGCCCGAAGTTGTCGAGCGCCTGTTCCAGGGTACGTGCCCGAGGACGGGTGACCGCTTCGTCGACCAGGGCCAGCGTCGCGGAGTTCACCTTGCCCGAGAGCAGGTTCTCGATCAGGGTGTGCAGGTGCGAGGCGGCCACGCCCTCACGGGTGAGGGCCGCACGCAGCTCCGGCTCGGCGACGACGATCCGCTCGAACCGGAACAGCTCGTCCTCCAGCTCGTCCAGACGGGTGCCCTCCACGGAGGCGACGGTCGCGTAGACCGCCAGGCGCTCCAGAGCGTCCACCATGTCGCGGGGGCCGGCCCACGGCTGGGACACGACGTCGTTGACCACGATGACCGTGGACGGCGACACCTTGCCCTCAAGGATCTGACCGATCAGGCCGGTCTTCTTCTCCACCGGGTTGGCCTGGTCCGCGAGCCAGCGGCGCAGGGAGTGCTCGTTGCCGAGCAGGGCGACGACCTCGAAGAGCTCGCCACCGAGGGAGACCGCGTGCTGGGCGGCGTCCGCCGACGCCAGGACGTTCTCGTCCAGGCGTCGGGTCGCCTCAGCCAGGGAGTTACGGCTGATACCACGCATCAGCGCACCCCGGCTTGCTTCGCGCTCTCGTCCTGCTGCTCCAGGTCCGCGAGGAACCGGTCCACCACGCGGGTCTGCGCCGCGCCATCGCTGAGCGACTCCCCGACGATGCGGGTCGCGAGCTCAGTGGACAGGGCACCGATCTCACCGCGGAGCTGGGCCATGGCCTGCTGCCGGTCGGCTTCGATCTGGGCCTTGCCGGCCTCGATGATCCGCTGGGCCTCGACCTGGGCCTCTTCGCGAGCCTCGGCGATGATCGCCGCACGCTGCTCCTTGGCCTTCTCGAGTTCCTGCGCGTACTCGCGGTGCGACTCTTCGAGCTTCTCGCGGTACTGCTGGCGGATCTCCTCGGCCTCGGCCTCGGCGCGCTTGGCCCGCTCGATGCCCCCCTCGATGGCGTCGTGACGCTCGTCGAGGACCGTCATCACCTTGGGGACCGCCTTGCGGGCCACAAAGAAGTAGACCACGGCGAGCGCGATCGCACCGAAGGTGAACTTCACCCAGTCGATCCGCAGAATGTTGTACTCGGCTGCCAACTCCACCAACATGGTCAGCCCTCCTTCGCGTCAGTTGCCATCAGAAAACGGTTGGCAAAACGCCTTAGGCGCCGGGGGCGGCGAAGGCGAGAACGAAGCCCAGGATGGCGAGGGCCTCGACCAGCGCGAAGCCGAGGTAGATGTTGGTCTGCAGCGGGCCGCGGGCCTCGGGCTGGCGGGCGATGGCCTGCATACCGAGACCGAACACGATACCGACACCGATACCGGCGCCGATGACGCTGATGCCGTAACCGATGGTGTTGATGTTGCCGGTGATCGCAGCGATGTCCATTGTGTTTCCCTTTACTCGACGTCCGGCGTTGCGGTACGCAATAGGTCAGTTCGCCGGTTTGGACGGGTCTTAAGCACTCCTCGTCCCTGTTCCGATCGGGGGACCGGGGGAACTCGGAGGGGGTCTTAGTGAGCCGCTTCGAGCGACTGGTTGAGGTACAGGCTCGCGAGCAGAGTGAACACGAAGGCCTGGATCAGCATGATCGCGATCTCGAAGAGGAAGAAGGCGACGTAACCGAGCAGCGCGGCGCCGGAGAAGACCACGGAGACCGCGGCGAGGACCGGCTCGGCCGAAAGGTTCAGCATGTACCAGCCGCCGTAGGCGAACACGGCCAGAAGCAGGCTGCCCGCGAACATGGTCGCGAACAGACGCAGGGCGTGCGTGACCGGGCGGATGAGGAAGACCGAGAGGATCTCGATCGGGGTGACCAGGACGTAGATCCACTTCGGCATCCCGGGCGGGAAGATCTGGTTACGGAAGTAACCCCAGCCGCCCTGGTTCTTGATACCGATCACGATGGTCATCACGTAGATGACCAGTGCGAACATCGCGGTGAAGGCGAGGTTGCTGTTGACCGGCAGCATGCCGGGGATCAACCCGGTGAAGTTCATGGCCAGGATGAGGGTGAAGACGCCCGTCATGAACGGGATGAAACTGTCGCCCTTGGCACCCATGGTGGGCCGGGTGATGTTGTCCCTGATGAACAGGACCAGCATCTCCCCGACACTCTGCCTGCGGCCGGGGACGAGGCTCAGCTTCTTGCTGAACCACGACCACAGGAGCAGGACGGCACCGACCGCGACGAGCAACAGAACCAGGTACAGGTCGATGCCCGTGCTGAGGGGGATATTGGCGAACCACGGTTCGGGGAAGAACATCCCGATGGTGGGGGCCTCGAACCCGCACCCGTTGTCACCGAAGAGATGGCAACCTGGTTCGGCCGCGAGAATGCGCACGTCAGCACTCACGGCGAATCCTTTCGTCGTGACGCAAGAAAGCCTCGTTGATGGTTGTTACTGCTAGCGTCGTCGCGGAACGGGCGACGCGGGACTGCGGGGTGCTCAGATGTGACGCGTCTTGGCGACGATCAGATAGATCGAGCCGGCCATACCGAGAACCGCCCCGATGGGCAGGAAGAGGGCCTGGAAATCCAGGAGCCTGTCCGCACCCCAGCCGATCGCGCTCCACACGAGAACACCCGAAAGCAGAGTGGAGAAGAGCGCCCAACCATCGGCCTCGCGTGGCGCGGGTAGCGCTTCGGGGCCCTTCTTCTCGGTTGGCTCGCTGCTCATCTCGCTCCGGAATATAGCATGTGGGGCGCGGCTGGAAGGTGGCCTTCCGCCTGCCGTGGAACAGGTTATAACGCCCGCTCCAACGGAACGCGGCGGGGCACCCCATCACGAGTTCTCCGAACTCTCACTGGGGTCCACGTGGAGGATCTTCGCCTGGGAGGTGGCCCAGGTCTGCCCACCAAGCCATGCCAGCACCACGACCAGCGCGCTGTAGACGAAGGCGTTGGTGCTGAGGTCGGCGATGAGAGGGCTTCCTCCGAGGGTCACCAGCAGGATGCCCAGCAGCGCCATCTTGACCACGAAGCCGATGAGGTTCGCGGCAAGGAACAGGTCCTTGTTGCGCCGGGTGACCAGGATGACCGCCCACTGCCCCAGACCGAAACAGGCGATGACGATGGCCACCGCCAGGGCCGAACCGAGAGCTCCCGCGGTACCTGCGAGCAGGGCCGAGATCGCAATGGCCAGGGCTCCGCACGCGGCGCTCGGAAGCGCGGCGCCGCGGAGGATCCGGGCGTCGTGTCCCTGCATGACGAAGCTCCGTGGGGTTAAGTGGTTACCTGCTCGTGAAAGCTATCACAAGGTTTTCGGTATGAAATCCAGGGACCCCTTAACGCACCCTTAACGCGGCGCGAAAGGCCCGTACCGGGGCCTCTTCGGACCTTGTGTCACCTTGAACACACTCGGCTCGACCTTCACAAGCAGGCACATTCGGACCGCCCGAGAGGACCTCCGTCCCGAACGTGATCGGCCTTTTATCCATCGGTTGACGAATGGTGATCTGTTCGCGATCGAGAAGCCTTCCGCCGGCTCCCGGGCAACAACCCACGACGGTGCAGACGCGGCAGGGCGATGAGACCGACCGCACAGGTGGCCACCAGCACGGTGACCGAGAGGACGATGAGCGCGGAGTCGAAGATCGACAGGGACACCGCGGCGAACGCGACGATGCCCGCCCACAGGTACATCAACAGCACCGCGCGGGTATGGGTGTGCCCCATGTCCAGTAGACGGTGGTGCAGATGCCCCCTGTCCGGGGCGAAGGGGGACTTGCCCGCGAGTGTGCGCCGCACGATCGCCAGCACCATGTCGGCGAGGGGCAGCGCGATCACCAACAGCGGCAACAGGATGGGAAGGAAGACGACCAGGCCGGAGGAGTTGAACTCCTCCCTGGCGGTGTTCGCGTCGAACTGACCCGTCACCGTGATGGTGATCGAGGTGAGCAACAGACCCAACAGCATCGAACCGGTGTCGCCCATGAACACCCTGGCCGGGTGGAAGTTGTGGCAGAGGAATCCCAGGCAGGTGCCCGCCAGGATGATCGCGATCATCGCCGGGTAGGACTGGCGCTCGAACCCCTGGTCCACCGCGACCACGTAGTAGTAGGCGAAGAACGCCAGCGAGGAGATCGCGACGATACCGGCTGCCAGGCCGTCCAGGCCGTCGGCGAAGTTGATCGCGTTGATGGTCGCCACGATGAGCAGGATCGACACCATCGCCCCGAGCCACGGGCCCAGGGACAACTGGGTGCCGGGCAGTGGCAGCCACAGCAACTGCACGCCCTGCCAGACCAGGATGCCCGCGGCGGCGGTCTGGCCCGCCAGCTTGCTCAGCGCGTCCATCCCCCATCGGTCGTCGATGACGCCGATGACGGTGATGAGCCCGCCGGCCAACAGCAGGCCGATCCAGGTCTTGGCCACGAACACGTTCTGCAGATGCGGTAGCTGCGCCGAGATGAGCAGCGCCGCGGCGAACCCGCCGTAGATGGCGAGTCCGCCCAACCGTGGAATGGGTTCGGTGTGCACGTCACGGTCGCGCACGGGGGGCGCCGCGCCGAAGGCGATCGCCAACCGACGTACCAACGGCACGAGCAGGTAGGTCACCGCGACGGCGATGACGAAGGTGAGCGCGTACTCCCGCACGGCCGGCCCCTCTAGTTCTTGTCGCTACCGGACGTGTCGGACTCGGTGCCGGTGGACGACGACTCGGCGGTGTCCTCGGTCTTGCCGGAACCGTCTGTCTCGCCGTCGTTGTCGGCGTCGTCGAGGGCCTCGGCGGCGGCGGTCTCCGCGTCGATCTCGGCGGCGTCGTCCTTCTTCGGTTTGGCCCGACCCTTGCGCAGCTCACCGATGACGGTGCCGCACACGGCCCGCAGCTCCTCGATGGAGATGGCGCCCGACCGCAGCACACGCGGTACCGCGTAGGTCAGGTCGACGATGGTGGAGGCCACCGGATTGTCGCTCTCACCACCGTCCAGGTAGACGGCCACGTCCTCGTCGCCGAGCTGCTCGATGGCCTCACCGGCGTTGGCGGCGGCCCGCTCCCCCGACTTGTTGGCGCTGCTGACCGCCATGGGGCCGGTCTCCTTGAGCAGCTCCAGGGCCACCGGGTCCATCGGCATGCGCACGGCCACGGTCCCCTTGGTGTCGCCCAGGTCCCAGGACAGGCTGGGGGTGGCGGTGCACACGAGGGTGAGCGGACCGGGCCAGAACTCCTCCATGAGGTCCCGGCCGTGGTTGCCCAGGTCGTCGATCAGGGCACTGGCGGCCCGGATGGAACCGACCAGCACGGGCGGTGGCATGTCCCTGCCGCGCCCCTTGGTCTCCAGCAGGCGCGCGACCGCCTTCGGACTGAAGGCGTCGGTACCGATGCCGTACACGGTGTCGGTGGGCAGTACCACCAGGTCGCCTCGGCGTACCGCGGACGCGGCGTCGGCGATGCCGTCCTTGCGGGCGGTCTCGTCCGCGCAGTCGTAGATGCGGCTCACCCTGGGTTCACCTCGATCTCGAACGGGTCGACCGGACAGATGTCGGTTCGACGGTGGGGTTGGGGGGTGAGGGCGAAGGGCGGCTAATCGTCCTCGTCGGCTCGGCGCATGACCACGAAGCGGTCGCGCCTCGCCATGTCCTTGCGGTTGAGGACGTCACGCCAGCCCTTGTCCTCGGGGAACAGCCGGGGAATGTCGATGCCCTGACCGTCATGGTGTTCGATGGCCATGGCCCCGCCCGGACGCAACAGCCTACGGCCGACCGCCTCCAGGTCGCGGATCATGTCCAGACCGTCCTCGCCCGACCACAACGCCGGGGCCGGGTCGTAGTCGCGTACCTCCGGCGGGATGACGTGCGCCTCCCGGGTCGGGACGTAGGGCGGGTTGCTGATGAGCAGGTCCACCCCGCCATCGAGCTCGGGCAGGGCGGTACGCATGTCACCCTCGTGGGCGGTCACCCGATCGGCGTGCCCGCTGGACTCCACGTTGCGGCGGGTCCAGCGCAGCGCTTCGGGATCGATCTCGACCGTGTGCACCCGTGAACGCGGCACCTCCTGGGCGATGGAGATGGCGATGGCCCCGGAACCGGAGCCCAGGTCCACGACCAGTGGGTCGGCCACGTCCATGGACCGCAGTGTCTCGATCGCCCAGTCCACCATGATCTCGGTCTCGGGTCGGGGCACGAAGACACCCGGCCCGACCTGGAGTTCGAGGTAGCGGAAGTAGGCGCGTCCGGTGATGTGCTGGAGGGGTTCGCGGGCCTCTCTGCGGGAGACGCACTCCCAGTAACGGGCGTCGAAGTCGGCGTCGGCGACCGAGTGCAGTTCCCCTCGACGGACACCATGCACGAACGCCGCGAGTTCCTCGGCGTCGGTGCGGGGTGAGGCCACGCCCGCCTCGGCCAGCCGGAGCGTGGCGCGGGCGACCTCGTCGAGTAGGAAGTTCATGATGTTTGGGCGGCTTCGAGCCTCTCCTTGGTGTCCGCGTCCACCAAGGCCTTGATGACCCCGCCCAGTTCCCCGTCGAGGACCTGGTCGAGGTTGTAGGCCTTGTAACCGACCCGGTGGTCGGAGATACGGTTCTCCGGGAAATTGTAGGTGCGCACGCGCTCGGAGCGGTCGACGGTACGGACCTGGCTCTTGCGTTCGGCGCTGGCCTCGGCGTCCGCGCTGGCCTGGGCCTCGGCGTAGATGCGGGCGCGCAGGATACGCAGGGCCTGCTCCTTGTTCTGGAGCTGGCTCTTCTCGTTCTGGCAGGAGGCGACGATGCCGGTCGGCAGGTGGGTGATGCGCACCGCGGAGTCGGTGGTGTTGACGCTCTGCCCGCCGGGGCCGGAGGAACGGTAGACGTCGACGCGAAGATCCTTCTCGTGGATCTCGATCTCGATCTCCTCGGCCTCGGGCACGACCAGGACACCGACGGCGGAGGTGTGGATACGCCCCTGGGACTCGGTGACGGGCACCCGCTGCACCCGGTGGACACCGCCCTCGAACTTGAGCATGGGCCACGCGCCCGAGCCGGGCTCGGGGTTGCCCTTGTTCTTGAAGGCGATGGTGATGTCCTTGTAACCGCCCAGGTCCGAGTGGGTGGCGTCGATGACCTCGGTCTTCAAGCCCTGCCGTTCGGCGTAGCGCAGGTACATGCGGACCAGGTCGCCGGCGAACAGGGCGGACTCGTCGCCGCCCTCACCGGCCTTGACCTCCATGATGAGGTTCTTGTCGTCGGCGGGGTCGCGCGGGATGAGGAGGAAGCTCAGGCGCTCGGTGAGCTGCTCGGCCTCCTCGGTCAGCCGGTCGGCCTCCTCGGCGAAGGAGGAGTCCTCGGCGGCCAGCTCACGGGCGGCCTCGATGTCGTTCTCGACCGCCTTGAGCTGCCGGTAGGCCTCGATGATCGGGGTGAGCTGGGAGTAGCGCTTGCCCAGCCTGCGCGCCTCGGCCGGGTTCGCGTGCACCTCGGGGTCGGCGAGCCGCTGTTCCAGCTCGTAGTACTCCCCGAGTAGGTCGTCCAGCTTCACTATCCCATTCCCGTCTTCTCGTCCGCCCTGGCTGTTCCCCCGGATGAGGGGGCTGCGACCGGTCCGGTGGCGCGCCCCGCGGACGGAGCGGTGCCACCGGGCCGAAGGGCAGCGCTACTTGCGCTTGCCGAAGCGCTTCTCGAAGCGGGCGACCCGACCACCGGTGTCCAGGATCTTCTGCTTGCCGGTGTAGAAGGGGTGGCACTCGGAGCACACGTCGGCGCGCAGCTTGCCCTCGGTGAGGGTGCTCCGGGTGACGAAGTGGGCGCCGCAGGTGCAGGTCACCTCGGTGGCGACGTACTCCGGGTGGATGTCGGCCTGCATGTGTTCTCCTTGCTAGTGCGCGACCGCCGGACGCATGACCACGGCACCCACCTCACAGGTGGGGCCGTGTCGAAACCATGCGCGAACCGGTGCCGCGGCGATCCAGGTGATCGGGTGGCGTGCTCTCCCGGTGACAGGAGGACGAACCTACCCTCACTACCAGTTTGCCAGATCGACAACCATGCCGGGACCAGTACCTATTCCCGAGCCCCCTTCCGGGGCTCGGCGTCGCGCATCGTGCTGGACGGTGGTTTGTTCGCGTCGGCCCGTCGCAGTAGCAGGACCAGGCCGACCAGCACGGCCAGGAGCAGGGCCAGCACGATCGTGCCCGCGTTCGCTCCGAGGCCGTAGATGAACACGTAGCTCACCGATCCGGCCAGGACCGCGTAGTAGGTCAACGGGATGAACGTCTGGCGGATGAGGTCACCCTCACGACCGACCAGGCCGACCACCGCCGAGGCGGCCACGATGTTGTGCACCGTGATCATGTTCCCGGCCGCGCCACCGACGGCCTGGGTGGCCACGACGGTCTCCGGTGGGACCCCGATCTGTTCGGCGGTGGAGAACTGGAAGAGGGAGAACATCAGGTTGGAGACGGTGTTGGAGCCGGCGACGAAGGCGCCGAGTGCGCCGATCCACGGGGCGTAGAGAGGCCAGGCGGTGCCGCCGAGCTCCGCGGCGCCGGTCGCCAGGGTCAACGGCATGCTGTCCAGGGTGGTTCCCCCGAAGTCCGCTCCGGTGTTGATGAAGACACGGACCAGCGGCACGGCGAACAGCAGGGCGACGGCCGCCCCCGCGAGCTGGGAACCCGCCATCTTCCAGGAGGCGAGGATCTCCGAGCCCTTCATGCGGTGCAGTCCGTAGGTGAGGAGGCAGACCAGGATGAAGGTCGCCCCGGGTGAGTAGAGGGGTTCGACGGCCTGAGCGATGGAGGTGCCGAGGATGTCGTCGGAACCGATGGTGATGCCGGACAACCATTCCTGGACGGGGGCGATCGTGCGGCTGCCAACCAGGATGGCGGCGACCAACAGGTAGGGGGCCCAGGCCTGGAGCAGCCCCATGCGACGACCGACGACCTCCTCCCCGTTGCCGGACTCGATCCGGCCGGTCCAGCGGGCGAGCCAGTCCTCCCGCGGCGGGAAGTCCCAGATCCTCTTCGGCATCAGGAAGCCCTTACGGGCGGCGAGGACGACGATGACCAGACCGGTCAGGCCGCCCAGGAGGCTGGTGAACTCGACCCCGAGGAAGTAGTTGTACAAGATCGACGGGATCGTCATGACGAAGGCGCTGAACAGGGCGAACCTCCAAACGCCGAAGCCGTCGGAGAAACGCCGGTTCTCCCCGTAGAAACCGCAGAGCATGCAACAGATGAAGAGGGGGATGAGGGTTCCGGCCACGGCGTGCAGGAGCACTGTCTGAAGGCCGATCTCGCTGACGAACCCGGGCAGGGTGAGGCCGAGGACGGAGGCGCGTTCGGCGACCTGCTCCGAGCCGTCCAGGCCACCGGCGACCCCGACGAGGATCGGGGTGCCGACCGCGCCGAAGCTGACCGGCGTGCTCTGGATGACCAGCCCCACCATGACGGCGGCCATGGCCGGGAAACCGAGGGCGAGCAGGAGGGGCGCGACCACGGCCGCGGGGGTACCGAACCCGGAGGCGCCCTCGATGAAGCTGCCGAACAGCCAGCCGATGATCACCGCCTGGATACGCCGGTCGGGGCTGATGTCGGTGAAGGTGGCCCGGATGGTGGCCACGGCGCCGCTCTTGGTGAGGGTGGAGAGCAGGAGCAACGCGCCGAAGATGATGTAGAGCAGGCCCGCGGCGAGGATCAGGCCTTGGAGGGTGGAGGCCGCGATGGCCATCCAGTCGGTCTGCCAGAACAGGACCGCGATGCCGACCACGACTACGTACCCGGCGGGCATCGCGTACATGGCGGGGAGGCGGAACCCGACGAGCAGGACTCCGACCACGAGGATCGGGGTGAGCGCGAGGAGACTGAGCAGGGCGATGTTGTCCATTCCAGACGGCTCCCTGATACGGGGTGTGCACTCGGCTGGCGCGACACTAGATCCGCCGGAGCGCTCCCACCATCCCCCTTTTGTGATCTGCAACACAGTAGTGATATTCGAGTTCCGTATCCCGAAAAGAACTCGGTCGACCGGCCCCGGACACACGAAAGGCCCCCTTCCCGAACCCGGGAAGGGGGCCTGCCGTTCGGTTACGAGCGCTCCGGCCCCACCGTGGTCTTCTGGATCTGCATCAGGAACTCGGCGTTGCTCTTGGACTCCTTCATCTTGTCCAGGAGCAGCTCGATCGCCTGTTGCGTGTCCAGGGCGTGCAGCACCCGGCGGAGCTTCCATACGACGTTCAGCTCTTCCGGCGACATCAGGATCTCCTCCTTACGGGTGCTGGAGGCGTCCACGTCCACGGCCGGGAAGATCCGCTTGTCCGCCAGGGACCGGTTGAGCTTGAGCTCCATGTTGCCGGTGCCCTTGAACTCCTCGAAGATCACCTCGTCGGCGCGCGAACCCGTCTCGACCAACGCGGTGGCCAGGATGGTCAGCGAACCGCCGCCCTCGATGTTGCGGGCCGCACCGAAGAACCTCTTCGGCGGGTACAGGGCGGTGGAGTCCACACCACCGGACATGATGCGTCCGCTGGCGGGAGCGGCCAGGTTGTAGGCGCGGCCCAGGCGGGTGATGGAGTCGAGCAGGACGACCACGTCCATGCCCATCTCCACGAGGCGCTTGGCGCGCTCGATCGCCAGGTCCGCGACGACCGTGTGGTCCTCGGCCGGACGGTCGAAGGTCGAGTGGATGACCTCGCCCTTGACCGTGCGCTGCATGTCGGTGACCTCCTCGGGACGTTCGTCCACGAGGATCACCATGAGGTAGCACTCCGGGTTGTTCTCGGTGATGGCGTTGGCGATCGCCTGCATCACCATCGTCTTACCGGCCTTGGGCGGAGAGACGATCAGACCGCGCTGGCCCTTACCGATCGGGGCGACCAGGTCGATGATCCGCGTGGTCAGCACGTTCGGCTCGGTCTCCAGCCGCAGGCGCTCCTGCGGGTAGAGCGGGACGAGCTTGGAGAACTCCTGGCGCCCCTTGGCCTGGTCCGAGGACATGTTGTTGACCGAGTCCAGGCGCACCAGGGCGTTGAACTTCTCGCGTCGCTCACCGTCGCGAGGCTGACGGACCGCACCGATGATGTGGTCGCCCTTGCGCAGGCCGTACTTGCGGACCTGGGCCAGGGACACGTACACGTCGCTCTGGCCGGGCAGGTAGCCGGTGGTACGAACGAAGGCGTAGTTGTCCAGGATGTCCAGGATGCCCGCGACCGGCAACAGGACGTCGTCCTCACCGATGACCGGCTCGGTCTCCGGACCGCTGCTACGACCCCGACGGTCCCGCCGGTCCCGACGCCGACCGCGCCGGCGGCCGCCGCCGAAGTCGTCGTCATTGCCGCTGTTGCTGTTGCTGTTACCGCTGCTACTGCGACCCTGGTTCTGGCCGTCGCCGCCGCCCTGCTGACGGTCGGTGTTGTTGGTGTTCTGGTCGTCACCGCCACGGTTGCGGTTGCGACGGTTGCGCTGGCGTTCGCGACCCTGCCCGGACCTGTTGTCACGGTCCTCGGAGTCGGGGCCGTTCTTCTGGGGGGTGCTGGATGTCTTGGTCACGCTGCTCGCGGAGGTTGAGGAGTCGGTGCCGTCCACCGAACGGGGCTGGTCACCGGATTCGTCACCGCGTTTGCGGGACGAGCGGCGGTTGCGGGAGGGCTTGTCGCCCCTCCCACCCTGGGACTCGGTCACGGCCTGGTCCGATGACCGAACACCCGAACCCTTGTTCCCCACCTCGTCGGAACCCGACGGGGTGGACGAGGCGGGTTCGGTCCGGTCGTCGGTTCCTTCGACCTTACCGGCCTCAGGGGCGGCGTCGGACTTCTTTGCCGACTTCGATTTGGCCGGGGCCACGGGACCGCCCTGCTTGGCTTCGATCGCGGCGATCACGTCGCTTTTGCGCATGCGCCCCGTACCGGTGATGCCCATGCTCGACGCGAGCTTTTGGAGCTCGGGGAGCTTCTGGGCGGCGAGACCGGTGCCGCGCGAGGCCGCACGCGACCTCGACGCGCCCGTTGGTGCGGCTTCGCCGGCCTCCGTGGAGGCGTCGGCGCCGTTCTTGCTGTCGACCGCCGCGTCCGTTCGGAGTTCGGTGGTGTCGCTCACTAAGGGTCCTTCCCAAGGAGCGGGCTTCGGCCGTCAGCGTTGTGCTTGATCGGCCGGCCCGATGGTGCGAACCGGCAGGGGCCGGGTAGGGCGTGCCCCACGTGGATGTCGGAAACCGGCGTTGTCGGTCCCCTACCCGATCGCGGCGGGCTCTGGGTACAGCCAGACGTCAGGGCGGATAGCTCGGAGGTGATGCCCGTCAACCGTCGTGGCACGCTCATCCGAGGAGGAGCGGACTTCGAAGACGTGGGCACAGTCGCGGGGAGACCGCTGACTCGACACATTGGCCGCCGCTTCCGACTGATCGTGAGATCGGACCGCCGGAGTATGGGATGCGGAAGCCGCTGTGGCGGATGAGCACACGCCCCGTGACGGGGCATCTGGTGCTTCACCAAGCCTAACATCACCTGAGGCCACGGCTATTCCTCGACACAGATGCTACGGATGGGGAGATGGGGTCCGCACCCCCGCCGGCTCAACGTGCAGGGGGCGTATGTCCCAATCATTACCCGCCCACCGAGCGATCGAATCAATCTGTCGGGCGATTTCCGGCGAATTCACCTCCGCGCGTCCCTCGGCGACCGTGCACAGCACCAGCGCCGTGGGCCCCGCACCGGAGACCACCGCGGCGAGTTTCTCGTGTTCTCGCAGGTCTTCGACGAGGGAGAGGGTGCGCGGCATGGCGGGCGAGCGATAGGACTCGTGCAGCCGATCCCGGGTGGCCGAGAACAAGGATTCCGGTTGGCCACATACGGCCGCGGTCATCAACGCGGCGCGTCCGGCGTTGAAGGCGGCGTCGGCGTGGGGAACCGTCTCCGGCAACAGCCCGCGGGCGCGTTCGGTGGACAGCTTCCAACCCGGCACGCACAGTACCGGCAGGATCCGTTCGTCCGGGGTGAGCCGGGCGACGCCCCAGGTGTCGTCGTCGCGATAGGCCACGGTGTAACCGCCGAAGACACAGGGGGCCACGTTGTCGGGGTGACCCTCCATGTCCGCGGCGATCTGGTAGATCCAGTCGCGGTCCGGGCCGCCGTCTGGCCCGGCCCTGCCGAGCAGTGCCGCCGCCGCCGCGACCCCGCCGACGATCGCCGAGGACGAGGAACCGAGTCCGCGCGCGTGCGGGATGTCGTTCTCACAGCGCAGGTCCAGGCCGGGAAGTTTCTCCCCGACCCGGTCGAAGGCCTCGGCCATGGCCCTGATGACGAGGTGACGCCGGTCGAGCGGCACCTCTCGGCAGCCCTGCCCCGCGGCGAAGACGTGGAGCTCGTCGTCCTCGCGCAAGGAGACGTCGAAGCGGTTGTACAACCGGACGGCCAACCCGAGGCTGTCGAACCCGGGCCCGAGGTTGGCGCTGGTGGCCGGGGCGTCGACGGACACCCGGCGCGGACGTGGTGAGGTCACTGGTGGCTACCTAGGTCGGTACGGAGCTCAGATCAGGTCCAGGGCCTTGGCGGCGGCCTGGGCGTCGACGGGGACGGTGATGGCGGAGGAGGCACCGGCCAGGGCCCAGTCGGGGTCCTTGAGGCCGTTTCCGGTGACGGTGCACACCACGCGGCTGCCCTTGGGGACCTCTCCGGCCTCGACGGCCTGTAGGAGGCCGGCGACGCTCGCGGCCGAGGCGAGCTCGACGAAGACGCCCTCTTGGGAGGCGAGGAGCTTGTAGGCGGCCATGATCTGCCGGTCGGTGACCTTGTCGATGGCGCCACCGGACTCGTCGCGCGCCTGTTCGGCGAGCTTCCAGGAGGCCGGGTTGCCGATGCGGATGGCGGTGGCGATGGTGTTGGGGTTGGTCACGGGCGCCCCGTCGACGATGGGCGCGGAGCCGCTGGCCTGGAAGCCGAGCATGCGGGGGGACCTGGTGGACATCCCGTCCTTGGCGTACTCGGTGTAGCCCATCCAGTAGGCGGTGATGTTGCCGGCGTTGCCGACGGGGATGCAGTGAACATCGGGGGCGTCGCCGAGGGCGTCGACGATCTCGAAGGCGGCGGTCTTCTGCCCTTGGAGACGGTAGGGGTTGACCGAGTTCACCAGGGCGACCGGGTAGTCGACGCTGAGCTTGCGGGCGAGTTCCAGACAGTCGTCGAAGTTGCCGTCGACCTGGAGCAGGCGGGCACCGTGCACGAGGGCCTGGGCGAGCTTGCCCATGGCGATCTTGCCCTGGGGCACCAGGACGGCGCAGGCCATGCCCGCGCGGATGGCGTAGGCGGCGGCGCTGGCGCTGGTGTTACCGGTGGAGGCACAGATGACGGCCTTGGCGCCGTCCTCGGCCGCCTTGGAGATCGCCATGGTCATGCCGCGGTCCTTGAAGGAGCCGGTGGGGTTGAGGCCCTCGACCTTGAGGAAGACCTCGCAGCCCGTGAGCTCGGACACGCGTGCGGCGGGCAACAGCGGGGTGTTGCCCTCCTGGAGGGTGACGACCGGGGTGTTCTCGTTGACGGGAAGGCGGTCGCGGTATTCCTCGACGAGGCCTCGCCAGGCCCGTGCCATGCTCACGACGGTGTCCCTTTCGGGTGGTTGCTGTTCGCTTGACGCGCGCCCTCGGCGGGCGCGCGGGAAAGTCGTCCCTCTAGGGAAGACGGGTGTGGGGGTCTCGCCGCGGCGGAGCGTCCCCACTGGTGACGAGTGTACGACCCGACCTGCGAGGTCTTGCGTCGCGGCACTGTGATCTCAGTATCCGGACACCGGGGGTCGCTTTCCGCCGAGCGACCCCCGGCCCTCGATCAGTCCTGGAAGTTCTCCACGCGCATCACGCTGGCCACCTCGCGGACCATCGGGTGCGTGCTGAGCCGTTCGACCGTGCTGCTGAGCGCGGAATCGGGTGCGGGGTGGCTGACCAGCACGAGCTGGGCGTCGTCCCCGCTGCCCTCCTGACGCACGTTCCTGATGGAGACACCGTGGTCGGCGAAGACCTCGGCGACCTGGGAGAGCACGCCCGGACGATCGGCCACGTCCAGCGCCACGTGGTAGCTGGTGATGGTGCGGCCCATGTCGTGCACCGGCAGGCCGGTGTCGTGGCCTCCCTCGGCCACGGACGTGCGGGCCATCCGGTTACGGGTCACGCCCACGATGTCGCCCAGGACCGCGCCCGCGGTGGGGGTGCCCCCCGCCCCGGCGCCGTAGAACATCAGCCGGCCGGCCGACTCGGCCTCCACGAAGACCGCGTTGTAGGCCTCCTTGACGCTCGCCAGCGGGTGCTCCAACGGCAGCATGACCGGGTGGACGCGTACGCCCACGGACTCGCCGTCCTCGGAACGCTGACAGATCGCCAGGAGCTTGACCACGCACCCCATGTCCCGGGCACTGGCGATGTCGCCGGCGGAGACTCCCGTGATGCCTTCGCGGTGCACGTCGGCGGCGGTGACGCGCTGGGTGTGGAAGGCCAGCCGGGCCAGGATCGCGGCCTTGGCCGCGGCGTCGAAGCCCTCCACGTCGGCGGTCGGGTCGGCCTCGGCGTAGCCCAGGCTCTGTGCTTCCGCCAAGGCCTCGGTGAAGGACGACCCGGCCGAGTCCATGCGATCCAGCACGTAGTTGGTCGTGCCGTTGACGATCCCCAGGACCCGGTTGACCTTGTCACCGGCCAGGGAGTCGCGCAGCGGGCGCAGCAGCGGGATGGCCCCGGCCACGGACGCCTCGTAGTACAGGTCGACCCCGGCCTCGCGGGCCGCGGCGTGCAGGGTCTGTCCATCCTCGGCCAGCAGCGCCTTGTTCGCGGTCACCACGGACTTGCCGGACTTGATCGCCGAGAGGATCAGCGAACGGGCCGGCTCGATCCCGCCGATGACCTCCACCACGACGTCGATGTCCGGGCGGGTGACCAGCGCCGTGGCGTCGGTGGTCAGCAGCGCCGGGTCGACCCCACGGTCGCGGTCGAGCCTGCGTACCGCGATCCCGCCGATCTCGATCGGCGTGCCGATCCGCGCGGCCAGTTCCTCGGACTGTTCGTTGACCAGGCGGACGACTTCCGAACCCACAACGCCGCATCCGAGCAGCGCCACCTTCATCGCCATTTGGGCGTGACTCCCACTTCTCTCGTGTCCGACCCCTCCGGACGCCGGTCGACGCCCGTGTGACGAACGTTTCAGCCTACGTCGAGGCGGAGGAGGTCCTCCTCGCTCTCCCTTCGCACGATGACCCGTGCGTTCGCGTCCCGAACCGCCACCATGGCGGGGCGGGGCAGGTGGTTGTAGTTACTCGCCATGGAGTAGCAGTAGGCGCCGGTGGCGGCGACCGCCACCAGGTCGCCCGGCCGCAGGTCGGCGGGCAGGTACAGGTCGTGCACGATGATGTCACCGCTCTCGCAGTGCTTGCCGACCAGACGGGAGAGCATGGCCTCGGCGTCGCTCTCGCGAGAGACCAGCCTGCCGGTGTACTCCGACCCGTACAGGGCGGTGCGGATGTTGTCGCTCATCCCACCGTCGACGCTCACGTAGGTGCGGATGCCCTCCACGTCCTTGACGGTGCCGACCTCGTAGAGGGTGACCCCGGCGGGACCCGCGATGGCACGGCCGGGCTCGACCGCGATACGCGGCATGGGCAGGCCCG
Source organism: Nocardiopsis sp. NPDC006832 (assembly GCF_040635885.1). Classification (NCBI taxonomy): domain Bacteria; kingdom Bacillati; phylum Actinomycetota; class Actinomycetes; order Streptosporangiales; family Nocardiopsidaceae; genus Nocardiopsis; species Nocardiopsis sp. NPDC006832. The sequence goes on from NZ_JBEYLC010000041.1 coordinate 53,249, forward strand.
CCTCGGCGCACTCGCGGCGCACGATCGCGGTGAGGCTCTCGGCGATGGTCTTGGGGTCGAGGGGGTCGTCGTCGGAGGTGTAGGCGATGCCCAGTCCGCCACCGAGGTCGAGTTCGGCGAGGGTGACGTCGAGTTCCTCATGGATCCGGGTGAGGAACCGGGTGACGCGGCGGGCCGCGACCTCGAACCCGGAGGTGTCGAAGATCTGCGAACCGATGTGCGAGTGCAGCCCGACCAGTTCCAGGTGGTCGGCGGCCAGGACCCGACGGACCGCCTCGGCGGCGGCGCCGGTGCTGAGCGCGAACCCGAACTTCTGGTCGTCGTGGGCGGTGGCCACGAACTCGTGGGTGTGCGCCTCCACGCCGGTGGTGACGCGGATCAGGACCTTGGGGCGGGCGCCGATCTCGGCGGCGACGGTCGCCAGACGGTCGATCTCGTCGAGGGAGTCGACGATGACGCGGCCGACTCCGACCTCGACGGCACGGCGCAACTCGGCCACCGACTTGTTGTTGCCGTGCATGGCGACGCGGTCGGTGGGAACGCCGGCGGCCAGGGCCACGGCCAACTCACCGCCGGAGCACACGTCGATCTTGAGCCCTTCCTCGATCACCCAACGGGCGACGGCCTTGGTCAGCAGGGCCTTGCCGGCGTAGTACACGTCGGCGTCGGTGAAGGCGGTGGAGTAGTCGCGGGCGCGGGAGCGGAAGTCCTCCTCGTCCATGACGAAGAGCGGCGTCCCGTACTCGGCGGCGAGGGCGCGCACGCCGATGCCACCGATGGTCAGTTCTCCGTCCAGACGGCGCGAGGTGGCGGGCCACACGCGTTCGTCGAGGGAGTTGAGGTCCTCGGGCGGCAGCGGTGGGTTGTCCTCCGGCAGGATCTCCGCGTGGCGGGATCCTGCGGGGTGGGCGTAGCGGCTCATGGCGGGTCTTTCGGCTGGACCTTCGTATTGCTGTTCAGGGGGGACCCTGCCCATTGTCCATCAAGAAGATCGGAACACAGGGGTTGGGATCTCCCCCTGGGACCCGCGGCGGACGAAGTGTCTACAGCCTTGTGGGCGCCGACACCCCGAGCAGGAAGAGTCCGGTGCGGAGCACACCGGCGACGGCCGCGGGCAGGGCCGGGTCCAGGGCGGCCCGCGTGGGTTCGTCCCCGCCGGCACCGACGGTGGAACCCGTCCGCCACTCATCGTAGGCACTGCTCAACGCTTCCAGGTATCTGACCAGGATATGGGGTTCCTCTCGGCGCGCGGCGGTGTCCAGGACACCGGGGCCGTCGAAGAGCAGCGCGCGCACCTTGGCGTTGGCGCCATGGCGGCATTCGGCCGCCGCGAGCCCGGTGTCGCGGGCCCATCTCAGGCTGGTCAGCGCGTGCGCGTGGGCGTAGCGCAGTCGGAAGGCCGGGTTGGCGTCGGTGAGGCGGGCCCAGGCCCCGGGGTGCTCGGCCGAGGGCAGCACCGGTAGGTCCCTACCCGTGGACTCGTTCTCCCTGGGTCTGTCGGGCACCGAGCGGCAGAACGCCACCCGGGCGCTGTCCTCGCCGATGCGTCCCAGGGTGCGGCCGGCGGGTGTGTACAGGTCGGTGCGATCGGTGTCCAGGTAGTGGTCGCGCCAGGACACCTCGCCGCTCGGTTCGGGGGGAGGGTCCTCGTCGCCCACGGCCATGGCGATGCGGGCGCGGGCGTCGGCACGGGCGAAGCGTCGCGCCTGCGCCACGGGGCCGGCCTCGTGCAGGTCGGTGCGGGGCCACTCCCCCGCCCCGGTCCAGGGGCGTCCGGTGAGGAAGCGCGGGCCGTCGGCCGCCGCACGCAGCAGGCTCTGGCGCTGGCGGCAGGTGAAGGTGATGTTGACGAAGCCGCGTTTGTCGCCGAGGACCTCGGCGAATCCGGCCTCGGGGTCATCGCCGTCGGACAGGGATTCGACCTGCTCGACGATACGAGCGGAAACCGTGAGGCGGTGGGTGTCGTCGCGCCCCTCGGGGAGCCGGTCGCGCACCCGGCTCACCAGCCGCGGGGCCAGGGCCACGGAAGCGTCGGCCGAACCCGCGGCCTGGTCCGCGCGCGGCCACACGAACGGGATGTCGGTGTCGTCCAGATCGAAGGCGCGCAGCGCGGCACGGCGCACCACGGCCTCCAGGGCGCGTGGGGTCACGCGAGTCCCCCCATGCCGTCGTCGCCGTCACCGTGCAGGGCACGGATGAGGTCGACGAGCTCGTCGGGGTCGAAGGGCTTGGTGATGTAGTCGTCGACGCCGATCCGTTCGCCCCGCCTGCGGTCGTCCGCCTGGGCGCGGGCGGTCACCATGACGATGCGCCGGTCGTAGCCGTCGGCTCGTAGGCGTTCGACGGTGCTCCAGCCGTCGAGGCGGGGCATCATCACGTCCATGGTGATGACGGCGGGTCGGACGTGACCGACCTGGTCCAGGCAGTCCTGTCCGTCCATGGCGGTGAACACCTCGAACCCCTCCAGTTCGAGGTTGAGGCGGATGAGTTCACGGATCACTTCGTCGTCCTCGACGACGAGAACCCGTACGGGAAGGGCGTTCACGATCGTGACACTACCTCCGCCGAGCGCGACGACACCACCGGATCGGAGCATTCGGACGACCCCCCGAAACGATTGGACGAACCTCCCTCAACCCCTGCTAGAGTTGACCTCGCAACAGCGCCCCCTTAGCTCAGGGGATAGAGCACCGGCCTCCGGAGCCGGTTGCGCAGGTTCGAATCCTGCAGGGGGCACAGTTCGAGAGGGAACACCGCGACGGTGTTCCCTTTTTCGTTTCCGCGCTTCGGGGACGTCGCCGCTCCAAAGCGCGAAGGGAGTGAGATGACGGTCGGCCTTGAGCGCCCGGAGGACGTTCCGACGGGTTTCGCCCGGGCGTGGAACCGAGGGGACGCGGAGGGCATCGCGAACCTGTTCGTTCCGGACGCGGACTTCGTCAACGTGGTCGGCCTGTGGTGGCGCGACCGCGAGAGCATCCACCGCGCCCACGACTACGGTCTGCGGGTGATCTTCCCCGGCTCCGCCCTTCGTGTGTCCGGTGTTCGGGTGCGCGAGTTGGGCGACGACGCCGCGGTGGTGCACTGCCGTTGGTCGATCACCGGTCAGACGAGCCTGGACGGTGGACCCGCGGGCCGCCGGTCCGGGGTCTTCACCTTCGTCGTCCAACGCGGGTTCGATGGTTGGCGGGCCGTGGCCGCGCACAACACCGACCGGGTCCCCGGCGCCGAGACCCACGTCTCCGGTGAGACGGGCCTGACCCCGACCGACTACCGCGAACGGCCTTAGGGCGTGCGGCCGGGCTCGGTCAGGGGGCGGGGGTGAGGGGCCAGGTGCCGTCGACCACGGCGTCGGGGTTGCGGCGGCGCAGGTACTCCTGGAAGCTCGCGGACTGCTCGGCCTTCCACTTGATCTGGGAGGAATGCAGGTCGTCGATGGACAGCTCCGCGATCTCCGGGTACCTGGCGGCGATCTGCCAGGCCAGACGGGCCGCGGCCAGGGCGTCGGCGGCGGCCCCGTGGGCCTCCTCCTGGGCGAGGGGCACCTGGTAGTGGGCGCACACGTCGACGAGTTTGCGCGAACCCCGCCGGAAGGTGTCGACCCGCTTGTCCAGTACCAGTGGGTCCACCACCAGCGGCGGCGCGGCCAGGGGTGGCCGGTGCCGGGCGATCTCGCGGTCGAGCAGGGTGAGGTCGTAGGGCGCGTTGTAGACCACCAGGGGTAGGCCCTCGGCCACGACGGCCTCTATGGCGGCGGCGATCTCGGTGACCACCTCGACGGTCGGGCGGCCCTCGGCCCGAGCCCGTTCGGTGGTGATGCCGTGGATCTCGGCGGCCTCCGCGGGGATCTCGATCCCCGGGTCGGCCAGCCAGGCGGTGACCTCCTTGGTGCCGCGCGCGGGGTCGATCCGCCACAGGGCGGCGGTGACGATCCGTTCGTTCTCGACGTCCAGGCCGGTGCTCTCGATGTCGAAGGCGGCCATGGGCTGGGTATGCCAGGAGGTGTGCACGTGGTTCCTCACGGTTCCGGTCGTCCGATTCCGAACACGCTAGTGACATTACAGATCACCGGTGACAAGCGGCGCCGAATCGTCCTCACGTGGGAATCCGCTTTACTCCGTATCACTCGGAATGCCAGGATCTCTCCAATCGAGACGAGTGGAGTGGTGATGGAGCGGAACGACCATGAGAAGACGCGAGAACGGGAGGTCGCCGCGGGCGACCCTCTCGGACTCGGTGTCACCCCTGAGATGAACGGGCTCGCCGAACGTGGATCGTCCGCCCGGATCGCGGGTGGGAACGATCGGGACGCCACCGCCTCGAACGCCGTTCGCGGATGGCTGGTCCACATCGCTCTCTCGTTGGTGCGCGTGGTCCTGGTCACCGTCGGCATGGTCGCTCTGGTCCCCCAGGGACTGATCCCGTTGGGGATGAACCTGGTGGGCGCGAACGATTCCCTGCGTCTGTGGCTCCTGGCCCGGTACCTACCCCCGGAGTGGCAGGTCCTGGCGGCGTTGGGCTTCGTGGTCTCCGGAGCGTTGACCATCTGGATCGGGCTGCTGCAACACCGCTGGTTGGGGACGCGTCTGGTCGGCGGGGGCATGGTGCAATAACGTCATCGCATGAAGTTTCTGGTACGCGAACGCGTTTTCGACATCGGCGATGATTTCTGGGTGACCGACGAACAGGGCAACAAGGTGTTCTGGGTCGACGGCAAGGCCCTGAAGATCCGCACCACCTTCGAGCTCAAGGACCCCCAGGGCAACGAGCTCATGGTGATCCGCAAGAAGCTCTTCAAGGTCCGGGACCAGATGCGGGTCGAACACGACGGCAAGACCGTGGCGACCGTCCGCAAGCGCCTGTTCAACCCCATCCGCGACAAGCTCAACGTCGAGGTCGAGGGTGCTCCGGACTGGGAGGTCGTGGGGAGCTTCCTGGACAAGGAGTACTCCATCAGCGACAAGGAGGGCACCGTCGCGGTGGTCTCCCGCAAGTGGTTCCGCGTGCGGGACACCTACGCGATCGACGTCAACACCCACCGCCGTGACGTCGCGGGGGACCCCGCGCTGGTGATCAGCGTCGCCGTCGCCGTGGACGCCCTGACCTCCGACGACGACTGATCGGCCCACGGCCCGGTGGCCGCCGCCACCCTTCGGATCGGGTAGCGGGCTGTGGTGACCGATCGATCGGTCTCCCGCCAGACTGTCGGTGTCAACGGCGAAGTCGACCGACGAGGAGCCGAGCATGAGGGACGTGTGGCGGGGGCCGCTTCGGGTGTGCGGATACCTCCTGGTCTCCGCGGCCGCCGGTCTGGCGGCTCTGATCCTGTTGCCGCTGGGCCTGGTGGTGGCGCCCCGGGTGATCAGTCCCCGCTCGCGGTGGCCTCGGCCCTCTCCTCCCGGGCGTCGCGACGGGTGAGCAGGGCACCGGCGACGGCGGCGGTGAAGAACATCAGCACCCCGTAGACCGCGGACGGGATGGCGATCTCGGTGCTGTTCAGGACGGTGATGGCGATGGTCATCGACAGCGTGGTGTTGTGCAGACCGATCTCCATGCAGGAGGCGATGGCCTCGGGACGCCCGGTACCGACGAGGCGGGGCGCCCAGTACCCGATGGTCAGGCTCACCACGTTGAAGACGAGCACCATGAGGCCGACCGAGACGATGTACTGCGGCAGGTTCGCCCACTCGGCGGCGATCGCGCCGATGATCACCGCGACCAGCACGATGCTGGAACCCAGCTTGACCGGCCGCTCCATGCGTTCGGCGAAGGCGGTCATCCTGGCCCGGACGAACATGCCGATCGCGACCGGGACGAGGATGACCGCGAACACCTGGATCATCTTTCCGGCCTGAAGACCGATGGACCCGCCCTCGGTGAAGTAGCCGAGTGAGAACCCGGTGATGAGCGGGAGGGTCACGATGGCGGTGACCGAGTTGATCGCGGTCAGCGAGATGTTGAGCGCGACGTTGCCCTTGAACAGGTAGCTGTACAGGCTCGCGGTGGTGCCGCCCGGGGAGGCCGCCATCATCATCATGCCCACCGCCAACAGCGGTGCCAGGTCGAAGTACTCGACGAAGACCAGCACGAGACCGAAGCAGAAGAGCGGCAGCAGGAGGATCTGGCAACCGAGGACGAGGAGGATCGTCCAGGGCATGGTGAGGAGTCGGGTGAAGTCCCGGACGGTCAGGCTGAGGCCGAGGCCGAGCATGATGACGCCGAGGGCGACCGGCAGGCCGACCGTGGTGAGGGCCGAGTCCATGGGGGACCCCTTGGGGGATGGGCCGGCGACGCGGCCGAGCTGTAGGGACGCGGGGACACGGGGGCGTACCGTTCAGTGACGCACGCCACAAGCTACCCGCAGGTAGAGATAGTGGCATGGGTCACCCCGCCTGGCAAGGGTCACGTGAGCTCGGCGGCGAGGCCTTCAGGGGCGGCCCTTACGCGGGATCAGGCCGCGGGCCAGGAGCTTCCGGTGAGGTCGTAGGCCAGGTGGAACCACACCTTGCGAATGCTCGGGTGGCCGTTGTCGCCCCAAGTGGTGGCGAAGCTGTCGATCAGGGCCAGCCCACGGCCGTCCTCCGCGGTGAGCCGGTCCTCCGGCGAGGCTGCGATCAGCAGCCCGCCCCGGCCCTCCACCGCGCTGGTGGGCATCCCGTTGTCGCGACAGGTCACGGTCATCCCGTTCGGGCCGCGATCCACCCGGATCACGAAGGTCTCGTCCGGTTCACCGGACCGGCTGTGCCGGATCGCGTTGGTGGCCAGCTCCGCGCCCAACAGGGTGAGCACGTACCGGTAGTCGGAGTCCCGACCGGCGGCGCAGGTCTCCAGGAAGGCCCTGACCAGGGGCACGCTCACCGGCTCACCGGTGAACTCCCAGTGGCGTTTGGTGAACGGTACGGGCACCCGACCGTTGAAGTAGTGCCGGTACTCGTCCGGGACCCCCGCGAAGACGTCTTCCTCGGTGCTGGTGAGGGTCGGCACGGCGACGAGCGTGGGCATGAATGACTCCTAGGGCGGGACGGCTCAACGGGCGTGCGCACCATAGCGGGGGTGGCCGCGGAGGCTTCGAGGGGGGAGGGGGCTCGAACCGGTATGACCATACGCGATCACATCGTGGCGGACCAGAGGCCCCCGGTGTGGTGAGTCCCCGAATTCCTCGGCCCCATCGGGCCATCGCCACGACTTCGGCCGGTTCTCTCCCGCTCCCCCACCTCCCCTACCCCACCGAGACCAGGGCCTCCTTGGCCGCGGCCTCGGCGCGGTCGCGGTCGGTGTCCACCAGTGCGATGCGGGTGCGCCGCTCCAACAGGTCGGCCTCGTCCATGGCCCCCTCGTGGCGCACCCCGAACCGCAGTTCGGCCGGGGTGACCCCGCAGGCCACCGGAACCAGCAGTTCGGGGTCGTCCTTCGCCTCGGCCATCACGGCCGGTGCCTCGGTCCCGTACCGGGAGACCAGGTGGCGCGGGGCGTCGAGGTCGTCGAGCTCCTCGTGGGAGGCCGCGCCCACCAGCGGCAGTTCCCGGGTGCGGCAGGGGCCCGCCTGGAGTCGGTGTTCGGCGACGGCCGCGTCCACGGCCTCCTCCGCCATCGCCCGGTAGGTGGTGAGTTTGCCGCCGACCACGGTGACGGAACCATTGGGCGCCACCGACACCAGGTGCTCACGGGACAGTTCCGCGGTGGAGCCGTCCCCGTGCAGCAGCGGGCGCAGCCCGGCGAACGAGCCGATGACGTCGTCCCGGGTCAGCTTGGTGGACAAGGCCCGGTTGAACTGGGCCAGGAGGAAGTCCACGTCCGAATCGGGCACCTCGGGCACCCGAAGGGCGGGACCCTCAAGGGGTTCGTCGGTGAGCCCGGCGTAGATCCGACCGTCGGTCTGGGGCAACGCGAACACGAACCGGCTGACGCTGCCGGGCAACGGCACGGTCAACGCGGCACGGGGGCCGCCCATCACCGCGCCGTCCAGGACCAGGTGGGTACCGCGGCTGGGGCTCAGTCGGATCCGCGGGTCGAGGTCGTCGGCGTGCACACCGGTGGCGTTGACGACCGCACGCGGACGCACCGGGACGAGCCGCCCGTCGGTCTCGTCGCGCAGGAGGACGCCGTCGGCGGTGATGCTCTCGGCGGAGCAGCGGGTGATGACACGAGCGCCCTCACCGGCGGCGGTGCGCGCGATCGCGATGACCAACCGGGCGTCGTCGACGAGTTGACCGTCGAAGGAGACGATCCCGCCGAGCAGACCGTCGGGGTCGACCGCGGGGAGCAGGCGTCGGGTCTGGCGGGCGTTGAGCATCCGGGGGCCGGGCAGGACCGAGGAGGGGGTGCCGGAGAGCATGCGCAGCAGGTCTCCGCCGCCCATCCCGGCGCGGACGGCGAAGGTCCGGGCCAGGCCGGTGTCCCAGTGCACGGGGATCACCATCGGCAGGGAACGGACCAGGTGGGGCGCGGTGACGCGCATGAGGACGTCGCGTTCGCGGGCGCTCTCGTAGGCGATGCCGACCTGCCCCTTGGCGAGGTAGCGCAGACCGCCGTGGACGAGTTTGGAACTCCACCTGCTGGTGCCGAAGGCGAGGTCCTCGCGTTCGACGAGGACCGTGGACAGCCCCCGGGAAGCGGCGTCCAGGGCCACTCCGGCTCCGGTGACGCCGCCACCGACCACCAGTAGGTCCACGTCGGGACGGGCCTCCAGCTCGGCGAGGTCGGTGGTGCGGCGGGTCGCGTTCAGGGATGTGGACCGGCTCATGGGCCTTCCTTCCGTTCTCGGGGTCGCAGGTAGCCGTCCAGCAGGACGGACAGTTCGGCGACCAGCCCGTCGGTGTCGAGGACCTCGGCGAACAGGCGATGGGAGGTGACGGTGTTCTGCACGGTCACCATGACCAGGTGGGCCAGGACCGCGGGGTCGCCGTCCCGGATGGAGCCATCGGCCTGGCCGTCCGCGATGGCGGGTTCGACCAGTTCGAGGGCGGCCTTGTGGCTACTACCGAGCCGGTGGAAGGTGTAGGTGGCCAGGAGTTCCGGTTCGG